>QWPF01000031.1 GCA_003671255.1 Planctomycetota bacterium
TTGGGTGATAAATTGCCTGATAGAGGCCCGTTGCCAAACCGTTGGAAGCCTGACCAGAAAGGTTGCAACGATCAAGGTGTTCTTGAAGAGCTCTTCTACCTGCATCGTGGGCATAATTTTTAGCATTGGGATTTCCCGCAGTGGAAGCAGGGTGAACACGCCAATGGTATAGTATTTTTGGGATATGCACAATTTCGCGCGCTAATTCGCATGCGCGTAAGACAAGATCATAATCTTGTGACCCATCGAACCCTTTGCGAAATCCTCCTGTTTTCTTGATGATTTCATCGCGGAAAACCAAAAGATGGCAGATGTAGTTATGGCTTCGTAGAGAGTCCCAGCCGAAGGATGGTTTGAAAGTTGGGCTGAATCTTTTAGTACCATTGGCGTTGATGAAATCTTCATCGGAATAGAGGATATCAATTTTTGTTTCTGGTTGTTGTAATTGGGAAACAACCTCATGCAAAGCAAAGGGTGCAAGGGTGTCATCGTGATCGAGGAGTGTGATAAAATCTCCTGAGGCAAGATGCATTGCTGCGTTGGAATTTCCTGCGATGCCAAGATTTTCGTCAAGAAAAGCGAGTCGAATGCGGGCGTCTGCCCTGGCATAATCAGTCAGTATTTTTTTTGTTTGCTGAGAAGAACTATTACCATCTGCGATGCAAAGTTCCCAGTTATCATAGGTTTGATCGATAACAGAATCAATCATTGCTTTAAGGCAGTGGGTTGGTGTGTTCCAAGTGGGTGTGACAATGCTGATTTTAGGTTGGTATGAGAAGAGAGAGTTTTTTTGTTGTCGGAGTTGAGTTTGGTCGGGTTCGTTAAGGCGGATCCAGAGTTGATAGTTTGCGTTTAGCTCTACATTTCCCAACTGAGATTTTCTAGAAGTAAAAAAGTTAAAAGTACTTTTAAGGAGTGAAATAGTTTTAGTTAGTGCCTTCGACTGGAAAGAGTGAGTTGGGAAAAGAGTTTTAAAGGCAGGGTTAAGTTTCTTGAGTATTTTCCAACCAAGATGGTTATCGATATTTTGCAATTGCAAACGGAGTTGAAGAATTTCGTGATCTTTCTGAGCAATACAAGAATGAAGGAATTGCAATTGATCGGAAGCAGAGTCGG
The DNA here is from genome assembly GCA_003671255.1 of Planctomycetota bacterium. GTDB lineage: Bacteria > Planctomycetota > Planctomycetia > Gemmatales > Gemmataceae > UBA969. Next base: position 1,117 of record QWPF01000031.1, read on the forward strand.
TATTAGGGGAGAGTTGCTCTTCCGATACGATTGAAAAAGAGGAAGGGCGCTGAAAGTTAGGGGGATATTTTTTCGCTTCCATGGAATTGCCTAGGTAAAAGCAATGTAAGTTATTTAAACACTAAGGTTTAAATAACATGGAAGCGGAAAAAGTGGCAAGAGGAAAGGCTATTTGCGCCATTCGTCGATAAGCGACGCAACAAGCCCAGTCCACCCAGTTTGGTGAGGTGCGCCTAAGCCTTCACCAGTATCGCCATTAAAATATTCGTAAAACAAGATGTAATCGTTCCAATTAGGATCTTCTTGGAATTTTGTGTATCTGCCATGCACAGGGCGGGTGCCATTTTTGTTTCTGGCAAATATTTTAATAAGCCTGTTGGCAATATCCTTGGCCATAACTTGGAAGGTAATGGAACTGCCATTAGAAGCAGGTGTGCTGACAGCAAACCTAGGTCCAAAAGCCTTGCCTAGTTTGCGAATGGATTCGATAAGTAAGAAGGAAGTCGGGAACCAAATTGGTCCACGCCAGTTGGAATTACCGCCTTTAAGTTTTGAATCACTTTCCGCAGGTTCATAGCCAACGGAGATGCCATCGTAAACAAAAGGATGTTCAGCGTGAGCTTTTGAAAGACTTCTGATGCCAAAATCGGAAAGGAATTCAGACTGGTTGTAAAGCCTGTGCATAAGTCTGGAAAGTTGGTTTTCGTCGACAATGGTGAGTGCATAAGAAACCTTGCCATCTTCTTCGGTTTTGTGCACGACATTTTTAACGAGGTCTTGTCTGTTCTTAATGAACCAAAGAAAGTTAGCGGAGAATTCCTTGAAAGGTTTGACCCAGTCCATTTCAATGCGTTCGACAGCAAATAGAGGGACCAGACCAACAAGAGATCGAAGCCTGAATTTTTTAAAGTTCCCATCTGGGAAACGAAGGACATCATAGAAGAAACCATCTTCTTCATCCCAAAGTTGATAATCGCGGTTGCCCATGTGTTTCATAGCGCCAGCAACATAGGCGTAATGTTGGAAGAACTTGATAGCAAGCCCTTCGTAAACTCGATTTTCTTTAGCAAGTTCGAGTGCAATGCGCATGAGGTTAAGGCAAAACATGCCCATGTACCCGCCCGCATCAGATTGTTCAAGAACAGAGCCATCCGACATTTTCATGCTGCGATCGACAACGGTAATGTTGTCCATGCCCAAGAATCCACCTTCAAAAACATTGTTGCCCTGGCTGTCAACCTTGTTGATCCACCAAGCAAAGTTGATGATAAGTTTGTGGAAACATCGTTCGAGAAAATCACGGTCTGCTTTCCCAGTTTGGGTTCGCTCCATGTTGTAAACACGCCAAACAGACCAAGCATGAACAGGAGGATTAAGATCCGAGAATTCCCATTCATAGGCAGGTATCTGGCCATTAGGGTGTTGGAATTGCTCAAACAACAGGAAGTAAAGTTGTTCCTTGGCGAATTTAGGATCAACCCTAGCAATCGCGGGGCAGGTGAAAGCAAGATCCCAAGCAGCAAACCAAGGGTATTCCCATTTTTCGCAGGGGATTAAAACGCGGAGAGAATTGAGATGACGCCAGTGCTGGTTGCGAATAGTTTTTCTGGATTGAGGTGGTGGCGCATCAGGGTTGTCGCCATTTAACCATGTGTCAACATTGAAAATATAATTTTGTTTGGTCCAGAGAAGGCCACTAAAAGCCTGTCGCTGGATCATTTTTTCATCAGCAGTAGCTTCAGGCGGATGAATGGATTGATAAAATTCATCTGCCTCATCTTTTCGATTTTTGATAATGGAGTCGACTTCTGCGAGGGGTCGTGGAAGGTTCACATTATCTGAAAGGCGCAAGTGCAAGACTTGAGTTTCACCCGGTGCAATAGCGGGGAAGTGATAACAGAAAGTAGATTTAGTGCCAAGGTTTTTTGGGTTGACAGTGTTTTCGCCATTTACAATGTGCCTATGGAAGGCATCTTTGGTGAAGGGTTTTCTGGAAAGGCTTTCTTTACCAAAAACAACAGGGCCGTTAGTTTCATTGTAAGTAAAAAGCGACATACCGTTTCTTGGGCCATAAAGAATGCGTTGGCCCAAGCGATAGTAGGCAGGAATATCTTTAAAAGTTTCCACGGCGGCATCATCAGCCAAGATGCTGATAAATCCAGGCCCTTCGGGGCCTTGGGTGATCAAAGGTTCGGGATTGCCTTCCGGAGACCAAGCATTTTTGTCCCAAGCCCAGGTGTTACGAAACCAAAGGTGCGGGAGAATATAAAGTGGTGCAGGATCTGGGCCACGATTAATTGCCTCGATGCGAATGCAAAAATCTTCTGTATTAGTCTTGGCGTATTCAATACTGATATCGAAGTAGCGATTTTCATTGAATATGCCTGTATCGAGAAGTTCATACTCTTCGCCTTTGCCTTGTCTACCGCGATTAACATTAACCAAATCAGCATAGGGGAATTCGCTCTGAGGATATTTGTAAACATATTTCATGTAAGAATGGGTGGGGGTATTATCTAAGTGAAAATAATATTCTTTGACATCTTCGCCATGATTGCCTTCTTCAGAGGTAAGCCCAAAAAGGCGCTCTTTGATGATAGGATCTTTTCCATTCCAAAAAGCGGGAGCGAAGCATAAAAGTTGATACCGATCACAGATGCCTGCGATACCATCTTCACCCCAGCGATAGGCTTTGCTACGGGACAATTCGTGAGGGAGATACCCCCAAGCGTTGCCATCTGCGCTGTAATCTTCCCTAACTGAAGCCCAAGCTCGTTCGCTAACATAAGGCCCCCATCGCCTCCAGCCAGAAACATCATCTTGAATTTCGTTGAGCCGTTGCTGTTCTTGCGTAGTCATATTTCGTCCTAGTCAAAATTTAAAAAATCCAACCCTAATGATGAACATTAGGGTTTGGTAAAACAATCCGAATAAAGGAAAAAGTCCTTAGTTTTTAATAAGTCTGGCTGCATAATTGGAAGCGCCGATAAGTGGTGCTTCGGGGTTAAGTGCAACTTGAATGGGGATGGATTTCATGAGGCCAAGGAATCTGCCTTTTGCAAAGAAACCGTCAAGGAATTTACAGTTATTCATGAATGGGAGGATTTTAGGGGCTATTCCGCCTCCGATGAATACTCCGCCTGTTGCCAGGCATTTTAAAGAAAGATTGGCAGCTTCCTTACCATAAATTGAAACAAAAAGGTTCAGGGTAGCAACGGCAGCCGGGTCGGAATTGGCCAAAGCCATTTGGGAAACAACAGCACTGGAATCGGGCTCGGCTTTAAGTCGAAGAATCAGGGCTTCGGTGGGCTTTTCAACATTGGTTTCAGTCAGGAATCGGAAAATATTAAAGAGGCCGGGGCCGGATAAGATTCGTTCATAACTTACATGGTCGGGGTAATGCTGCCTGAGCCAAAGGAATAAATCGATTTCGAGATTATCAGTAGGTGCGAAATCGCAATGGCCACCTTCGGAAGCAGAAGGATGATATTTTTCACCGTCCCAAAAAAGAATGGCTTCGCCAAGGCCAGTGCCCGCAGCAATGACAGCAATATTTCCGCTGGCGGCGGTTTTGCAATCCGGGTTCAAGTGGACTTTTTCAGTTGGATTGAGGAAAAGCATGCCGAATGCAGCAGCTTCGAGATCGTTTAATAGTTTGACTTTTTTAGCTTTTACAAAGTCAGCGAGTTTCAGTTCATCAAGTTCCCAAGGTAGGTTTGTGGTCTTGCATTTTCCGCCAAGCACTGCGCCAGCAACTCCAAAACACCCAGCTTCAATAGAAATATTTTTTTCGTCAACGAGGAACTTTTCAAGAATCTCTTCGAGGCTTTTAGGGCCCTTGCTAGGGAAAACAGCCTGCCTAACATGCTTGAGTTTTCCTGCTTCGAGGGAATAAAGAGCGAGAACAGTTTTAGTGCCACCAATATCGCCAGCAATAATCATTTGAATAACTCCGAGAAGAAGAACAATGTCTAAACAAGGGCGTTTAATATTTTCTTGGAGGCAAAATCGATGCCACCCTTGTCGCCAAAGATTGCAGAACCTGCAACTAAAACACCGGCTCCAGCAGCAACTACCAAGGGCGCGGTTTGGGCATCAATACCACCATCGACTTCAATTTCGATCGCAAGGTTTTTTTGATCAATGATGGATTTTAATCTGCGAATTTTATCTAGAGTTTCGGGCAGGAACTTCTGTCCGCCAAACCCTGGATTTACTGTCATGATTAGAACAAGATCCAACTTGGGTAATATTTCTTCAAGAACGCCCAAAGGAGTTGCAGGGTTAAGTGCAACACCAGCTTTTTTGCCTAGCGTTTTGATATGCTGGATCGTGCGATGAAGATGCGGGGTGTTTTCAGCATGAACGATGATGCTGTCAGATCCAGCATGTGCGAAGGCATCGAGTAAATTATCGGGAGTGTTGATCATTAGGTGTGTTTCAAAGCACAACTTGGTTGCCTTGCGGATGGATTGAATGACTGGGATACCGAAACTAATGTTGGGAACAAATTGCCCGTCCATGACATCAATATGAATGCGGTTAGCGCCTGCAGTTTCAACCTGAGAGATTTGTTCGCCAAGAATGGTGAAATCTGCAGCAAGAATTGAAGGAGCAAGTAAAGCTTTAACGATCGCCATTTTAATCTCGATAAGTAAAAGATTTAAGAAAGCCCGGAGGAAGCATCTACATCAAGCAGCCAAAGTAAAGAACCATGTGAGGGGTTGATTCCTTGAGAAGGATAAGTTTCGAGGTTAGGTTTGCCTTCAAGAACTTCTTTTAAGGATGCAACTTTGTCTTTGCCTGCAACCAGAAAAATAACATTTTTAGCCTGGTTGATCATTGGATAGGTGAAGGTCATGCGATTAGTGTTGAACTTAGGCACAAAATTCGAAACAACCCATTTAGATTTTTCACCCAATGCATTGGTGTCAGGGAATAAGGAAGCGGTATGCCCATCAGGCCCCATGCCAAGATAAAGAAGATCAAATTGTGGCGGACTTGAAGAGTTAGGGACGCTGAAGAAAGTTGCGATTTTGTTTTGGTATTCCTGCGCAGCCTGATTGATGTCTGCTTTTTCAGCTTCCATCCTGTAAATCTGTGAAGCGATTACCGGGACATGGGAAAGTAACGAATCTGTGGCCATCTTAAAATTGGAATCAGCATGCGTTGGTGGCACGCTTCGTTCATCACCCCAGAAGAAATGGCATTTATCCCAAGGCACTTGTTTTTTGTATTCATCAGTAGCCAGCAGAGAAAGCATCCCCTTAGGAGTGCTGCCACCGGATAGAACAACAGAAAACTTTCCGTTGGCCTTAATCGAAGAGTTGCAAATGCGAACAAAATGAAGAGCGCCAGATTCTGCAACAGAAGAAGCGGAATCAAGGATTTGAATTTCTCGGGCCATAATTGCATCCATAAAAGACAAAGTTGAAACAACAGCAGATTAAAAATAAAAGGCGCAATTCCACAATTAAGATTGGAAGTACGCCTTTCATGCTACAAACGGAGTTGATTAACCACCAGTAGGCTTTTCAAGATGCCCACCGAATTGGAAACGCATTGCAGAGAGAAGTTTGTCTTGGAACTCCGATTCTCCGCGGGAAGCGAATCGTTCGTAAAGGGCAGTGGTTAGAACAGGAACAGGCACGCCTTCATCGATAGCGGCCTTGATCGTCCATCGACCTTCACCAGAATCAGAAACCCTACCAGAAAACTTCTTGAGGCTTGGATCATCAACCAGAGAGATTGCGGTGAGATCAAGTAACCAAGAAGCGATAACGCTACCGCGTCTCCAAACTTCAGCGATGTCGCCAAGATTGAGATCGTATTGGTAGTGTTCTGGATTACGAAGCGGAGTGGTCTCGGCATCGACTTCAGAGTCCTTTTTGCCGATGTTAGCGCTGTGAAGAACGCCCAAGCCTTCAGCATATGCCGCCATCATACCGTATTCGATACCGTTATGAACCATCTTAACGAAGTGGCCAGCACCGTTAGGACCGCAATGAAGGTAACCGTCTTCTGCAGTTCCGGTCTTCGCTGGCCTGCCTGGGGTGCGATCAATGTTACCAATACCAGGAGCCAAGGTGGCGAAGATAGGATCAAGATGCTTGACGATAGCGGGTTCGCCACCAATCATCATGCAATAGCCGCGATCCAAGCCCCAAACCCCACCGCTAGTGCCAACATCGACATAATGGATGCCTTTTACAGCGAGTTCTTTAGCTCGACGAATATCGTCGACATAGTAAGAGTTTCCACCATCGATAAGGACATCGCCACTCGATAAAAGAGGAACTATTTCATGGATGGTCTGATCGACCACGCCAGCGGGAACCATAAGCCAGATGATTCTTGGGGCAGGAAGTTTTTTTACCATGTCAGCATAAGAAGAAGCCCCGGTGGCTTTCTTGGCTTCATATTTTTTAACGGTCTCTTGACTGCGGTCGAAAACGACGCAGGTATGACCGTTTCGAATGAGGCGCTCAACCATATTGCCGCCCATTCTACCAAGCCCGACCATCGCAATATTCATTAAAGAACTCCAATAAGTTAAAGAAAAAGTTACTTCCGAAACGACTCTTTGATAAGGTTGAAGTTGTTATCACCAACGAGAACAACATCAGCCATTTGAATAAAAAATCCGGTGTCGACAACGCCCGGGATAGTCCGGATGGAATGTTCAAGTTTAGCAGGATCAAGAGTTGGGGGAATAATGCAATCAAGAATTAGATTACCGTTGTCAGTAATTCCCTGAGTACCATTTTTCATCCAGATCTCGCCATGAATGCCAAGAGAATGAAGCTTATGTTTGACCAAAGCAGCGCCGAAAGGCACGACTTCGACCGGGAGTTTGCCTCTAGAGCCCAACTTGGAAACGATTTTATCATCGCCAACAAGAATGATGAATTTTTTTGCAGAAGCAGCGATGATTTTTTCACGAACCAGAGCCCTGCCATACCCTTTGATCAAATTAAGATCGGGGTCAACTTCATCAGCACCATCAATTGCGCAAGAAATATTTCCAATTGCTTCCTCGAGGGTAACAAGAGGAATATTCAAAGAACGAGCAAGGGAAGCAGAATCTTCAGAAGTGGGAACCCCCTGAACCTTAAATCCGGCTTTGACTTTTTCACCCAAGAGTTTGATAAACGCAGTAGACGCTCGGCCAGATCCTAGGCCGACTACATCACCACTGTTTATAAACTCAATTGCTTTTTCGTATATGGTCATTGTTAGGCTATTTACCCTGCTATGTTCAAAAGCAAATACTTACACCTTTGAGTTTTTCTTAATTTGGTCTTTTGCAGCAGTAATAACTGCATCAGTTGAGAAACCAAATTTCTTTTGAAGATCCTTGAGAGGTGCAGAAGCTCCAAAGCTACGCATGCCAATAGTAACGCCATCAAGACCAACAAATTTTTCCCATCCGAAGGTAGAAGCCATTTCAACCGCAACTCTAGCCCGAACTGAAGTGGGGAAAACTTCTTCGCTATAACCAGGATTCTTGGAGCAATAATGATTGTAGATTTCCCAAGATGGAATGCTGACAACCCTTGATTTGATGCCTTCTGCAACGAGCTTTTCATGAGCTTCAATACACATGGAAACTTCACTACCAGTTGCAATAAGAATTACATCTGGTTTGTTGCCCTTGGAAGCATCAGCAAGAATATAAGCGCCACGGGTAAGTCCTTTTGCAGGCGAATATTTAGTGCGATCAAGTGTTGGTAAATCTTGACGGGTGAGAACTAAAACAATTGGTTCGTGTTTGATTGGCATAATAAATCGCCAAGCTTCCACTACTTCATTGGAATCGCATGGGCGAATAATTGTAAGGCCAGGCATAGCACGCAACGAAGCCAAATGTTCGATGGGTTGATGGGTCGGGCCATCTTCGCCCACACCAATGGAATCGTGAGTGAAGATGTAAAGAACAGGGATTTCCATGATCGAGCCAATACGGATCGAACCACGACCGTAATCACTGAAAATGAGGAAGCCCGAACCGTAGGTGCGTACCTTGCTAAGGTTCATACCGTTGAGAATAGCGCCCATCGCATGTTCGCGAATACCGAAGTGGAAGTTTCGACCGAGGTAGTTATTCGCTTCGAAATCGCCAGCAACTTCTTTACCGTCTTTCTTGAAGGTAAGTCTGGTTTTGGTGCTAGGTGCAAGATCTGCAGAACCACCGATAAGCCATGGTACATTAGGAGCAATTGCATTCAGGACTTCAGCGGAAGCAATACGGCCAGCTTTACCCTTGGCATCTGCAGGGTAAGTGGGGATATCTTTATCCCAGCCTTCAGGTAGTTCGCGTTTTTCCATCAATTCAAGTTGTTTTGCGAGTTCTGGGTGCACTTTCTTATATTCTTTGAATAACTTGTCCCAAGCTGCACTAGCGTCAGCACCTCGTTTGCCGAGAAGGTCTTGAAAGTGCTGGTAAACACCTTCTTGCACTTCAAAAGTCTTATCAGGGTCCATACCGTAATTAATCTTGGCACCCCGGATTGCAGCATCACCCAAAGGTTCGCCATGAGCTGAATGATGATCTTCTTTGCCGGGTACGCCCCAAGCAATTAAGCTGTCGATGATAACTAAGGTTGGTCTATCAGATGTGTGGTGGAAACAGTTGATACCACGCTCGATCATATCGAGATCATTGGCATTAGCAACGCGGGTTACATTCCAGCCAAGGCCGATAAAGCGAGTGGCGACATCTTCAGAGAAAGCCAAACTAGTGTGGCCTTCAATGGTGATGCGGTTGTTATCGTAAATCCAGCAAAGATTGGAAAGTTTAAGATGGCCTGCAAGGGATGCAGCTTCATTGGAAATACCTTCCATCATGCAACCATCGCCGCAAATGGAATATACATTGTATTTGAAAAGTTCGAATCCTGGTCGATTGTAATAAGCAGCTAACCATCGCTCAGCCATAGCCATACCAACGGAGGTTGCAAGGCCTTGGCCAAGAGGTCCGGTGGTAGTTTCCACACCACTAGTCCAATGATATTCTGGATGGCCAGGGGTTTTGCTATCGAGTTGGCGGAAGTTTTTGATTGCATCCAGCGAGACAGCGGGTTCATTGATGATGGAGTAATTTTCACCAACCGTTTTAACGCCTGCAAGGTGGATCATGGAGTAAATAAGCATGGAAGCATGCCCAGCGGAAAGAACAAAGCGATCGCGGTTGGGCCAGATGGGGTTAGCAGGATCAAAGTTTAAGAATTTCTGCCAAAGAGTGTAAGCAAGAGGAGCTAAAGCAACCGGAGTTCCGGGGTGGCCTGAATTTGCTTTTTGTACAGCATCCATGGCTAAAGTTCGTATGGAGTTGATTGCTTTTTGTTCTGGTGTTTTATTTCGATCAGAATGAAGAATTTCAGTTGCCACTTTATTAAAGCCCCCATTAAAAAATACTTGCTACAAAAGTCGATATGCGACTAAGCCAATTTGGCTAAAGCCTAAACTAACGAACAAATATTTTATTACAAGTAAAAATCACGACGATTTAATAAGAAAAACGGATTAGGTGAAATGTGACATATTTGTCTCTAAATAACTTTGTAAATTGTCTTTGTCTTGGGGTTTGATGGGTGTTATGCTCAGATTTGTTAATCATCGTGTTAATCCCTCCCATTTTGGTTTTATATGAAAGGAAATAACTTGAACAAGAATTTAGACCGCAGGAGTTTTATTGGAAAATCAAGCGCAATTGTCGCTGCTGCAGCCTTTACTGGAAATATTGTTGCGCAAGATGATGCAGGCTTTGTTCTTCCTAAACTCCCCTATGCATATGATGCTCTTGAACCTTTTATCGATGCTAAGACTGTCGAAATTCATTACGACAAACACCATCGCACTTACATATCTAATCTCAACAAACTGCTTGCAGGAAATAAAGATTTGATGAAGATGGATATTAATCAACTGGTTAGCAATATTTCCAAGGTGCCTGAAGCCATTAGGCAGGGTGTAACCAATAATGCAGGTGGGAATGCCAATCACATTTTGTATTGGGATGTCATGGGGCCAAAAGCAGGTGGAAACCCAACCGGTGCGATTGCCAAAGCTATCGATCAATCCTTCGAAAGCTTTGACAAGCTTAAAGAAAAAGTCAATCAAGCAGGTTTAACTCGCTTTGGTAGCGGTTGGTCATGGCTGGTTGTTGATGCAACCAAGAAGCTCCAAGTTATTAGCACTGCAAATCAGGATAGCCCCTTGATGACTGGGAATACCCCGATTCTTGGTATTGATGTTTGGGAACATGCCTACTATCTGAAATACCAAAACAAAAGGGCCGATTACTTGGCTGCTTGGTGGAATTTGGTTAATTGGAAGGCTGTTTCTGATCGCTTTGGCGCTGCGATTTCCAAGAGCTAAGCTTCTTTGAAAAACTATTATGTAAAGAAAAGAGGGGAGTTACTTAAGTGTACTTCCCTTTTTTTATCTTGAGCCCGCAGGCTGTCGCAATGCCCGCATCGATTCCCATTGCTCAGGCGACATCACCACTTCTCTCGCTGAACTGCCGTTGTAAGTGCCTACAATCCCATCTTCAGCCATGAAATCAATGAGCCTTGCAGCTCTGCCGTACCCAACCCCCAGAGATCGTTGAAGCAATGAAACGCTGCCCCTGCCTTCACGAATTACAACTTCGACGGCAGCTTCGTATAAATCATCACGAGACCTAAGCTTTTCAGCAAGATCTTTGGAAGCGGAATCATCCTCTTTAGTTTCAAGTTGCATAAGTTCTTGTGCATAGCAAGGATCGCCTTCAAGATTTTCAACGATGTTGCTGATTTCTCGATCGCTCGCAAAAGTGCCCTGAGCCCGAACAAGGATGCTAGTACCTGGGGGAAGAAATAGCATATCACCTTTGCCAAGAAGTTTGTCTGCGCCCATTTCATCAAGCACAACTCTGGAATCGGATTTGTTGACAACCTTGAAACAAATTCTTGCAGGCATGTTGGATTTAATAAGGCCGGTGATAACATCGACCGTAGGTTTTTGAGTAGCAACGATTAGATGGATGCCTGCGGCTCTGGATTTTTGAGCAAGCCTGATGATATGGGTTTCGACTTCCTTTTTCATCGTCATCATCAGGTCGGCCATTTCGTCGATAAAGATTACGATGTAAGGCATTTTCGCAGGTATTTTGCTGCGATCCTCGCCCTCTGCGGGTTCAACTCTGCGCATGACTTCATCCCCACCAAGTTCGTTGTAGCTTGCGATATTTCGAACTTTGGCGCGCCTTAGCAGTTCGTATCTTTCTTCCATTTTTTCAACAGCCCACGAAAGGATGGCTTCCGCCTTCTTCATGTCGTGAACCACCGGATGCATCATGTGGGGGATTTTTGTGAAGTTGCTAAGTTCAACAACTTTCGGATCGATCATGATCATCTTGATTTCATCGGGAGTACGAGTCATCAACATGCTTAAGATGATGGTGTTCATACAAACGGATTTACCGGTGCCTGTGCTACCAGCGATGAGAAGGTGAGGCATGTCTGCAAGGTCGTAAACCAAGGGCCTGCCTTCAGAATCTTTACCTAAGAATAGAGGTATCTTTAAACTCTTAAGTCTTGGGCCGGTTGATTGTAAAACTTCCTTAAGTCGTACTTCGGCCCGTATTTCGTTGGGGATTTCGACGCCAACGGTGTTTTTCCCTGGTATGGGCGCAACGATTCTTACACTCGGGACTTTTAAGTTGAGAGAGATATCATCGTTCAACCTGGTAACCTTGTTGACTCGCAAACCGGTTTCGAGTGCAAGTTCGAATTGGGTTATCACAGGCCCTGTATTAATACCCACAACTTTGATGTTAAGCCCGAAATCTAAAAAGGTTTTTTCAAGCAGGACGGCCCTATCTCGTAAATCCTGCTCCTGTGTATTTACAGCAAGGGGCTTTGGATCTTCAAGCAAGCTCATCGGGGGCAGTTCGTATTTTTCTGAAGTGGTATTTAAGAGCAATGCGGATGCAGCTTTGTTCTCTTGCTTGGCGTTGAATTTTTCATGATGGAATATAGGTATACCATCCTCAACTTTATTCTGATTTCTGACTCTGGGTTTAACTGCGGGCTTTTCTATTACAAACACTTTGCTTTCACTCTTGCTTGCATCGATTTGATTTTCTGCTTTAATTGGGATTAATTTCTTAGAAAGCTGCAAAATACTGCCTAATAGTCGAGTAATAGAAACTAGCAACTTTAGCAGATTAGTTAAAGCAAATCGTAATCCAATCCCCAAGGTATTCCAAACAGCGGGTAATGCCAAAAAAGATGCAGCTAGTGCAACGACTATGGCAATGGGCATGATCATCCATTCAGGAATGATGTTTCTTGATTCTAAAAATAGTAATGAGCCGAGACTGCCCCCAGAACCTGCAGGTGAAACCAGAGGAAGGAATTCTTGATTCATGGTTGCAATAACGGAAGCAGCAGGAATTAAAGTAAGCCATCCTGCAAGACGGAGTATCCAAGTAAAAGGGTGATTTCGAAGTAATAGGCCAAATACAAGGGTGAACCATGTGCCTAAAATGAAAAAAGAAGAAAGGCCTAAGAATCTAAAGAAGGTGGATGATATCCAAGTTCCCATAGAACCTAATGGGTTTTTGGAAGTGGCGCCGGGAAGTTCATACTGGGTGGGAAAAGAGGGGTCTTGGCCAAGCATTGCAATGCCCAGAGCAAAGCCAAAAAACAGCATCCCAGTGGCTACAGCATCCCAAAACCAATTTCTTGGTGAGGTAGGTTCAACTGTTTTTTTGGTTGCAAAGAACAAGTTTCGGCCTTGAAGTAGGACATTGTAATGGAAACAAAAATAGAGAAAGAATCGCCATGTCGCACCATCTCCATTAAAACTTTAGCTTAAAGAGAGAAAAAAATGATAAAGGTTGGACTATTTGAGCCGGAAATTCCGCCCAATACGGGCAACATAGCACGATTATGCGGGGCAGTAGGGGCACCTTTGCACCTTATTGGGCGGTTGGGGTTCCGGATTGATGATAAATCCTTGCAACGGGCGGGACTCGATTATTGGGATGCTGTTTCTATTCATACCCACAATACTCTTGAGGAATATGAAAAAATCGTGCCTCCAGGCAGGTTGTTTTGCTTTTCCAGCAGAGCCACAACGCCCTTTACTCAAGTTCGTTTCCAACCAGGAGATGGCCTTCTCTTTGGGCCTGAATCGCAAGGTTTGCCCAAATGGATTCTCGATAAGTATGCATCTAACCAAATTCTGATTCCGATGCCCGGCTCTCATTCCATCCGAAGTTTAAACTTGGCAACTTCGGTCGGGGTTGCCGTTTATGAGTGTTTGCGCCAATTGCACGGCTGGTAAGAGTTATTGCTTATCGGTTATGGGAAGACTTAGTGCAGTAGGAGGAAAATCCATGACGATAAAGTTGTAAGACGAAAAGTTTTACAATTTTGCGGGGGTCGGAATGGAATCCGTAATTACGCTGCCTAATCTCGACAATATTAAAGCTCACATACACGAAAAATTGTGTGCGAGGGAAAATCTTGATCCAAGTTCATCGCCATTAAAAATCAACAAAATAACCCGGTCGGGCAAGATGTGCGGATTGTTCTTTGAAATTAAAGGCCCAAGGATGGTTCGATGTTATGCCCTTTGGGCAGGTGATGAAGAACGGATTCTATTTTATGATTCAGCAGGTCAACGGTTTGCGGAAACCAAGGTTCATGAAGGACCCGATTTACGAAGAATTGCAGCTTAACCTTTTTAAACGAAATCCAACACATGCCATATCAACCCATTCTTGGTACGCTTGCTTATGTCTTATCGAAAGATAAAAATAAGGTTTTAATGATCCACCGTAATAAAAATCCGGAGGATCATCACTATGGTAAATACAACGGAATCGGGGGCAAACTTGAACCCTACGAGGATGTTTTAAGCGGGTGTAAGCGTGAAATCTGGGAAGAAGCAGGAATCGAATGCCGTGACATTTCTTTGCGAGGCACAATAAGTTGGCCGGGATTTGGGAAACAGGGCGAACCTTGGTTCGGTTTTATCTTTATTGTTAATGAATGGTCGGGCGATGTTGTTACAGATAATCCCGAGGGCACGCTTGAATGGGTTGCGATTGGCGATGTTTTGAACAAGAATTTGTGGGAAGGGGATAAATATTTCATTCCTTTTGTTTTTGATGCGAATAAAAAGCTATTTCATGGCGTGATGCCTTATCATGAAGGCAAACCCACCTCTTGGGACTATCAGTTCGGGAGTTAAATCGACCTCTTTTTCTTAAATTAAACCCTGTAATTTCCTTCTATAAGTTGTCTGCTTGACTTAAAACAGTTAGAATTGACACTTGGTGAGGAAAATTAATTAAGGGGTTATTGATAATGAGTGAAAATTCTGGCAGCGATCGATGGAAATCTCTTGCAGACGATCTAGGCCTGCCACCTGAAAAACCGGTTTCAGATGCGGGTGTTAAAAGCTCTGGAAATGCGCATCATGCCGGGTCAGAACAAGATTCTTTACCTGATGAAGATTTTTTGACATTTAGCAAACCAGTGCAGCGCCATTCTGAACCGTCCAGAGCTCCCGCAGTAAAAACATTTCCCGTGCCGAAGGTGGAACCGCGTCACCAACCCCAAGAGACTTTCGCCAACCCCGATGAGATTCTAGAGGTAACTTTTGGCTCGCACCGTGCACAGGAACAAACGCAGACAAATAAAGTTCAGATCGATAGGCCAATGGTTGATGCAGATGAAAGTTCGACGGGGAACTTACAACCAGAAACATCAGGCGAGCGATCAACGGAACCGGATCGAGGTCGAGGTGGGAGGGGGCGTGATCAGGATAGAGGAGGTCGTGGCGGTCGAGGTCGAGGCCGTGGACGAGAAGATAATCGCAATTCCAATCAGAATAGAAATAATCCGGGCACTAATACGGATAATGAAGGGCAGAGTCGTGGCAGCGAAGTAGAAATGCCCCCTGCAAAAGTGCAACCAGCACCTGTACGAAACGAAAGGGCAGCACCAGTTACTTTTGGCCAAGGGCCTGATTCCCGAACAGCAAACGCAGATGATGAAATATTATCTGGGCCCGAATCGTATGGCTCACATCATCCAGAACAAGACGGTGAAATCGACGAGATCGATCTTAGCACCTGGAGTGTTCCCTCATGGGAGGAGCTGATAGCTTCACTTTACAAACCCTAGTGGAATCAAGGAGTGATAGGGAATGGCAGATGCAGTGATTGATATAGTTGGCCCTGATTCACTTCCTGTAATAGTGAAGTTGTATAACCATATATTTCGTCCTGTGCGAGAGATAAGCGGGTTTCGCAGAAGGTACCAAGGGCGTCACAATGTACTACAAATGATTGCCCGGGTTGGTGATGAGCCTGTGGGTTTTTTTGTAGGCTTTGAGCTAAAACCTTCGATTTTCTTTACTTGGTTTTATGGGGTGGTTCCGGAATATCGCAGAATGGGGATTGCTTCTCAGTTGATGGAAGCGGTTCATGATTGGGTGCGCGAGCAGAAGTATGATTCGGTTCGGTTTGAATGTCATAACCAGCACCGCCCAATTTTGCATCTTGGAATAGCCAAGGAATATGACATCGTGGGTATTCGCTGGGATCCGGATCGTGGGACCAATCTGTTATTATTTCAAAAAGACTTTTTCCATCATTGAGAAGTTGCTACTTCAGTTAGCAGCATTAATATCTAAAAAATTCTTGAGAAGCTTGGGGCCCTCAAGCGAAAGAAAGCTTTCGGGGTGAAATTGCACGCCATGAAGTTCCCACGATTTGTGGCGCACACCCATGATCTCGCCTTCAGATGTCCAAGCCGAGATTTCGAAATCAGGATTGGTGAAAGTTTCTTTTTTGATGACAAGGCTGTGGTATCTGGTTGCATCGAATGGGTTTTGAAGGCCTTTGAAAACACCTTTGTTATCATGATGGATGGGCGAGATTTTGCCATGCATGATACGGCTATTTCGAATCACTTCACCGCCAAAGGTATGTCCGATACACTGATGGCCAAGGCAAACGCCAAGAATAGGAAGTTGGCTGGCAAAAGTTTTTAGAACTTCGTTTGAAATACCAGCTTCTTTGGGGGTACAAGGTCCTGGAGAGATAATTATTTTTGCAGGAGCCAGCGTTTTAATCGTCTCGACATTAATTTGATCGTTACGAAAAACTCGGATATCTAAAGACGCATCGATTTCTCCGAGCCTTTGTACAAGGTTGTAAGTGAAGGAATCGTAGTTGTCGATGACAAGAATCATACTTGCTCCGGGGCGAGGTTCAGAAATCAGGAGGGCCTATTTTCTGGTGGTGGCTCGAAATTTAAGCGCTTGATGAAACTCGCTGCTTCTTCTGCTGCCTTGAGTCTATCCATGCCAGCATCAACTATCTCAACTGATAAAGGCCCATCATATTGAATAGTATTTAAAGTACGGAAAATGCTTTCCCAATCGATATGCCCATGGCCTGGGCAGCGAAATTCCCAGCCTCGCCTGGGATCGCCCACAGGCAGGCAGCCATTTAATAGCCCATTTCTACCGCTTAGGCGAACCGCAATATCTTTCAGATGCACATTAAAGATGCGATCTGGGAAGCGGAGTAAAAATTCGCAAGGATCAATGCCCATCCAATAAAGTTGCGCGGGGTCGAAGGTAAATCCAAATTCTTCGCGGTTGTCGAGGGAAGAAAGTGCTCTTTCTGCACTGGGAATATCAAAGGCCATTTGGCCGGCATGAACTTCGTAGGCGTATTTCACACCAGCGCCTTGAAAGTTATCAAGTATGGGGTGAAGTTTTTCAGCGAAGAGTTGGAAGGCTTCTTCGATCTCTGCTTGGTTGGGTTGGGGGTACCCGGTAATGCGATTCCAAATAGGAGAGCCACTAAAGCCGGAGATGATGGGGACGCCCATTTTTTGTGCGGCATTTGCGGCAAGGCTTAGTGCTTCGCTGGTTCTTTCGCGAATACCATCGGGGTCGCCATCCGCCCAGATTTCTTCGGGTAAAATGCGTTGCAGAACAGAATCAGCGGGGTCGCAAAGTGCCTGGCTGATGCGGTGCATGCTTAAAACGGGGATGGACATTTCGAAACGAGAAAGCAGATCGAGGCTTTCTTGTAGTTTTGAATCATCGGCTTGGGATTGCCAAACATCAAAATGCTTGCCCCAAGAGCATAATTCGAAACCTTGGTAGCCCCATTCCGCAGACAAGCCCGCAAGTTCATCCAAGGGAACATCGGCCCACGACCCGCTGTGTAAGATGATTGGCCTAGTCATGGTGTATTGGCATCCTTACCTTTAAATGTTTAGCCCAGCAATAATGCCGGGCAGATCTGGGTAACCATTAAATTTTATCATCAGAGGGATCGACTTTTTGTTGTGGTGCTTCTACCACGGGTAACGATCTTGATTTGGTTATGGTAGCCTCGGGTGCAGCAGTGGGGGCATTGGACTCAGGTTTTTGCAGGACTGAGGTAAACTGGTCTTCTTCTTCATCCTCAATGTGAAGCTCGTTGATTTCGTTATTATCAAGATCTTTTCTAAGGAGTAAAAAGATGAAGGTGGCGGAGCACCAGAAATAGCTGTATCCGAACCCCACGACGAGGAGAAAAAATCCACCTAGCCAAATTGCAACAAGCCCAGCGCCAATGATATTCCACCAAACCAGAGATTCTTTTTTGCTGCGTGTTTCAGAATCAAAACCTAGGTACTTGCGATAGGCATTCTGATCTACTTTGCCATCGACGACAATATTTTCGCCATCTACCTTGGCACCTTGAAGCAGCAGTTCGCGCCACCCAAACGAGGTGGGGGCGTAAATAAACAGGTATTCTGGGGAACGATTTGCAGATTGAATAAAAGGGGTGCTAGCAACCGACCACTTGGCAAGGTAAACGCCAAAGGAAGCCATGAACCCGATGAAAAATACAACTACGATACCATAACTTATTGCAAGTAGGTTGTAAGCGATATAGTTCCAAGCCCGGGTGTAAAGATACTGAATGCCCCTGCTGAAACTTTCCCAACTATCGAGGCCTTCAGCACTAACGGTTGCAACCATGAGTGGCCAGCCTAAAAGGCCAACTAGAACGAGCGCCATGATGAGGCCAAGGCCCATGAAAACTCCCCAGAACAGGCCGCTAATGAAGATATCGCCGAGAACTGGAATCATCCCTAAGAGTGAGAAAACCATAATGACGAGGAAAAGAAAGATAGCGATCATGGGGCAAAAAAGTGGAGCAGAGATAAAGTTAGCCATATTTTCTCGGGCATACTTTAATGCACCTAAAGCCCCAATGTTTTCATTGCGAGCAATTTGAACGACTACAATTCTTGAAATTGCGCCACCAAAGAAAGACCAAACAGCGATCACCCATGTGAGTGAAAAAAAGAAGTAAAGCCTCTGAGAGAAAGTTGCTTCGGGTTGGATAAGTAAAAGCGCAGGTCGAATGACTTTAACAAGGGGCTCGATTAAAACAGGAACTTCTTGGATGATTACCCAGTCCCAAAATCTGCCTACACTCCAAGGAATGCCACTTTGGCCAGTTGCAAGAAGGTAAGGATTTGGCCCGCGCTCTTCAAACCAAGGCCAGGTTGTTAATAGTCCTTTAGGTTTGCTGGTGCCAAGAAAAGTCATCACATGATCAATGCGCTCTTTGCTTATTTTACCTTCGTTCACTAGAAGAGAGGTTTTTAGTCCAACTCCTAATTCATTTTGATTAAGATTTGCATCTTTTAAAGTTGTGAGTTCTTCTTCAGTTTCTACAAGATCTTCGAGTTCAAAGGATTGATAAAAGCCACCTACTCCAGCAGCTTGATGCATCAGGTTCCATGTTTCCCGGTCCTTTTTAAATGTTGACCAAGGATTCGCAGACTTGGCATAAAGAGTGGCAGACCATTGCGGGGGTTTTGCATCATATCCCAAGGTGAAAATAAGTGAAAGCACCCACCAACCGGTTGCAGTTGTAAGAATGCCCAATGCTGCGAGTAATAGTTTTGAAGTATCAAATGCCAGCGAAAAAGAGCGAAAGATTACCAGCCATGGTAGGATCTGAGTTATATCTTGAGCAGGTTGTGGCTCATTTTTCATAAGAACTCCTTTAATTATTGCAGCAAATTGATTCACTGATGGTTGCTACTTTAAAGCTTTTCACCATCAGGGGCAATTATAAAGGTAGTTTTCAGAATGGCAAACAATTAAGGCCGGCAGGTTTCCCTGTCGGCCATAAAAAAGTGAACTTGACGTTAGCTTAGAACACCAGTGCAAGACCAGCATTAAAGCCGTCAAAGATTCGGAAGGTGCTAGTGTAAGTCGGGTCTAAACCACCCCAACTAAAATTCACTGGGTTTGGTGAAGATATGGTGTTAAAGAACATCATGACATCGTAGTTGACGCGGAATTCAATCCCTTCAACTGGGTACCATGCCATGCCAACGGACGGTTGAATTTCTGGAACAATGGTGTAAACAGTTTTGGATCGTTTACTAATAGGCGTAGCATTTTTAACTTCGTTGAATTCGTATTTAGCTCTTTCCTTTACAATATTCATGAAAAGTGCAGCCTGAAGATCAACCTGGGCGGTAAAGCCATGTCCCAAATACCATTCTTGGCCGAACCCCGCATTAACACCATACATTCGATTCGAAACGATATTGGTGTAAGCTGCGGAATCCAGACTATCTCCTTCTCCATATAAATTTAAATCGGTTGCTATCCATTTAAATCGTTCCCATATCCAAACAAATCTTGGGCCTACCGATGCACTTAATCGATAGTCATCAGTTTCATAAATTGGTTTACGATAAGCCATTTCAAATTGTTGAAATCGTTGAGTGAATTGAATTGTCATCAAGTCCGCAGCATTCCAAATACCGTAGCCTGCAAATGGGGTCTGAAATCCCTCTAAATTTACCGGTCCGGGTGTCCCATTAGAAGTCGGCACATTAACAGATGGCACGGTTCCACCTTGGCTTGTTACGGATCTTTGGAGTGCAGGGTCAGCGAATGCAAAGACATCATTTAAAGGACCTGAGTATTGGCTTGGATAGCCATAAACAGGGGAAGATATATATCCATCTGCACCATTAGGGCCTATGTTAAGATTTGGTGGTATTAAGCTTGCTGTGGCAGAGTAGTTTGCTTTTGCAAGCCAAAGATAACTCATGGTTAGTGAAGACTCATCTGCAAATTTCCAGCCACCTTCAACTTTAAAACCAGGCATATAGGAGCTTGGGCCCGAGACCTGTTGAGTATTAAGAGCGTCGCTCATGCTTCCTATAAATGCGTTATTTGCAGAATCACTCGCTACGATGGTTGAGGATGTCCCG
Organism: Planctomycetota bacterium; assembly: GCA_003671255.1. GTDB lineage: Bacteria > Planctomycetota > Planctomycetia > Gemmatales > Gemmataceae > UBA969. The sequence goes on from QWPF01000031.1 coordinate 21,435, forward strand.
GTCCCTGAAATGGATTGGGGCCCGAGGTTGGTTCCATCAATGGCATAGAACCCGCGATAAGCCACTGTTTGGCTTTTAATTGGGTTTGTTTGCCTGTACATGGCAAATGAACCAGACATAAAGAAACCCCCGGCGTCCGGCCGGGCGTGGTACAAAGGCAAGGGAAGATTTGGTTCTCCCGAAGCAAGGTCTTGTGCAAATATGATTGGTGTACTTGTTGCTAGCCAGCCAGCCAATAAAGCTGCCGCTCCGCGCATTAATTTCTTCATAGCCCCCCATCTCCTTCTACATAATTAAAGGGCATAGCCTTTAATTTAACCCGAAGTCGGTACTTTAGCATGGCGCTTCCCCCTGCCATGCATTAGCAAGAACAGCACGGCCCCGGGAAATCTCCCGCTAGGGCAATAAACGCTGCCTTGTGAGTGCGCATGTATAAAGTGCTTTGATTTTGTGTCAATAGAAACTATTAGGTTTTTTAAAACAAAGTTCTTGGATTTTATTGGTTTCTTGTAAGTTGTTTGAGAGCTATATCTTAAGGCTTATTTTGGTGCGTTTTTTGAGTCTTGCATGCATGCGTTGGTTATATTTAAGTGAGCATTTAGAAGGATAAACAAGAAAAATATTTAAGTAAAAACGCAATTAATATCTCTTAGTGCATTAAATTGATGTTATAATAAAATAGCAGTATTTAATCTGCATGGGGCAAATAAGGAGTGATTTAAAATGTTTAAGATGAAAAGCTTATTTACATTTAGCTTGGGACTAATGATACCCGTGGGCCTTCTGGTCTCCCCAGACACGATCTTTGCGCAAAAATACAGGGTTATTTTGCCCCCGCGCCCTCAACAACCCCCTGCCTTAAATAATACGGTTCAATCTCAAATAGCTAATCAAAATGTTGGCTTTAATTCCTCTAGCTCCGTTACTGGCGGTGGTGGCGGAATAGGCGGAGCAGGCGGTTTTCAAGCAAATTCTGGCGGGATTCAAGGCACCGGGCAAGTGACCCAAAACAATACTCCCGGATCTCAGCTTTCATTCCTTTACCAATTGCCTACTGCTACGCAGTTTCAGCCCGGTGGTGGTGGATTTGGTCAGGCAGGCGGTGGCGGTGGATTCGGCCAAGGTGCAGGCGGCCAAGGTGGTGGTGGATTCGGTCAAAATGCAGGTGGCGGTGGATTTGGTCAGGGCGGCGGCGGTGGTGGATTTGGTCAAGGTGGTGGTGGATTTGGTCAGGGCGGCGGCGGATTTGGTCAAGGTGGCGGCGGATTTGGTCAGGGCGGTGGTGGAGGTGGTGGGGGTGGCGGTGGCGGTGGTGGTGGCGGTGGTGGTGGTGGTGGCGGGGG
>QWPF01000032.1 GCA_003671255.1 Planctomycetota bacterium
AGCAGCACCAGACAAATCCGGATTCCTTGTCTTCCTTTGCGCTCTTTGCGTCTTGGCGGTGAGAATGCCTTTCAACGGCTAAGAAGCACCAGACACCTTGCCACTTTGATCTCCTGCCTTGGCTATTCTGCCTTAGGGGTATTCAGTGACGATTATTTATTACCGTCACTGACACTTCCGGCTCAAAAAACTTACCATCGCTTACACTTCCGGCTCAGAAAGACATTTATGCACACGGCATAATAAATTATTTGTGGGTAAGAGTGGGCAGCGCAGTGGGGCTTAAAGACAATAATACATTTGCAAAGGCGAGTGGTACGAACCAGCGGATTAATATCCGCCTATCAATAAGAATCTTCCTTCGCTTGCGCGCAAGGCTTGTGAAGCGAAGAAGTTTAATATCCAGGCAGGGGTTTCGAAAAAGCTTCTATCGCTTGCGCGTAAGGATAAGAGAGGAATGAGAGTAGAAGGAGTAGGAAACCGATGAAAAAAGGCAGTGCGGTAAATGAAACAAGTGTTTAAGAAAAAGAGAGAGTATAAAAAAATAACCTCCCCGAAGGGAGGTTATTTAAAAACCCGGCAATAACCTACTCTCGCCCTTAACAGACTACCATCGGCTCTAGATGCTTAACGGCCGTGTTCGGAAAGGGAACGGGTGTGGCCATCTAGATAAGCTCACCGGGAAGATCGTGACAAATAGGCAGCGGTAAGAAGCGGAAACATTTGGAGAACCTGAAGAGAAAAAAGGATCAATGCGTCCAAACAATCGACTATTAGTACTGGTCAGCTAAGACTATTGCTAGCCTTGCACACCCAGCCTATCAACCTCGTGGTCTTCAAGGAGTCTTCGTTCTAAGAACATGGATACCTAATCTTGCAGAGGGTTTCACGCTTATATGCCTTCAGCGTTTATCCGAGCCGTACGTGGCTACCCTGCGATGCCACTAGCGTGACAACAGGAACACCATAGGTACGTCCTTCCCAATCCTCTCGTACTAGGGAAAAAACTGCTCAAGTATCCTACGCCCACAACAGATAGGGACCGACCTGTCTCACGACGGTCTAAACCCAGCTCACGTACCGCTTTCATTGGCGAACAGCCAAACCCTTGGGAGCTTCTCCACCCCCAGGATGCGATGAGCCGACATCGAGGTGCCAAACCTCCTCGCCGCTATGAACGCTCAGAGGAGATAAGCCTGTTATCCCCGGAGTACCTTTTATCTGTTGAGCGACGGCCTTTCCATCCAGCACCGCCGGATCACTAAGTCCTGCTTTCGCACCTGCTCGTCTGATGAGACTCGCAGTCAAGCACCCTTCTACCTTTACGCTCGTTGCCCGATTGCCGACCGGGCTGAGGGTACCTTTGAACTCCTCCGTTACTCTTTGGGAGGAGACCGCCCCAGTCAAACTGCCCACTTAGCACTGTCCGCCGCCCAGATTCATGGGTCGGGGTTAGAATTCAAAAACAGCAAGGGTGGTGTTTCATTTGTTGGCTCCCTAGGCGCCTGAACGCCTAGATCAAAGCCTCCCACCTACGCTACGCATGCTGGTTCTAAACCCAATACTAAGCTGCAGTAAAGGTTCACGGGGTCTTTCCGTCTAATTGCGGGTATGTTGCATCTTCACAACAACTACAGTTTCACCGAGTCGCTCGTGGAGACAGTGGTCCAGTCGTTACGCCATTCATGCAGGTCGGAACTTACCCGACAAGGAACTTCGCTACCTTAGGACCGTCATAGTTACGGCCGCCGTTTATCGGAGCTTCGGTTGCGAGCTTCACCTTACGGCTAACCCTCTTCCTTAACTTGCCGACACCGGGCAGGCGTCAGTCTCTATACATCATCTTACGATTTCGCAGAGACCTGTGTTTTTAGTAAACAGTCGCTAGACCCCTTTCACTGCGGCCCTCCCGGAGGAGGGCACCCCTTATCCCGAAGTTACGGGGTTATGTTGCCGAGTTCCTTCACGAGCGTTCTCTCGAGCGCCTTAGAATATTCATCTCACCTACCTGTGTCGGTTTTAGTACGGGCGTTTTGTTTCGTCCGCGCTGAGGTTTTTCTTGTCTGTCAATTTTAAGACTTCGGGATCGTAAACGCCCTCGCCCTTTCGGGACGGCCTAATCTAACAGGCCGATCTTATCTTCGCCAGCGTCACTCAGTTTGTCTACAAAATCGGTGCAGGAATATTAACCTGCCGTCCATCGACTACGCCTTTCGGCCTCATCTTAGGTTCCGACTAACCCTGGGCGGATTTACCTTCCCCAGGAAACCTTAGGTTTTCGGCGAACAGGATTCTCACCTGTTTTATCGTTACTCGTTCCGGCATGATCACTAGCACTTCGTCCAGGGCTCGTTGTCCGTACCCCTTCAATCTAGTGTGCTACGCTCTCCTACCGTATATTACTATACCCGCCGCTTCGGTATCATGCTTAGTCCCGTTCATTATCGGCGCAGGACTCCTCGACCAGTAAGCTATTACGCACTTTTTAAATGATGGCTGCTTCTAAGCCAACATCCTGGCTGTCTCAGGAATCCAACTTCCTTTCGCACTGAGCATGATTTAGGGACCTTAGCGGGCGGTCTGGGTTGTTCCCCTCTCGACGATGAAGCTTATCCCCCACCGTCTAGCTGCCGTGATAAGGTACATTGGTATTCGGAGTTTGGTTGCGAGGGGTAGCCTGGTAGGCCCCCCAGCGCATTCAGTCGCTCTACCCCCAATGTCATCTGTCACGACGTTAACCCTAAAGTTATTTCGGAGAGAACGAGCTATCTCCACGTTTGATGATACTTTCAATCCTCCGCACAGGTCATCCCCTAGTTTTTCAACACTAGTGAGTTCGGACCTCCATGAGGTGTTACCCTCACTTCATCCTGCCCATGCGTAGATCACGTGGTTTCGCGTCTACCGCCACCAACTCATTCGCCCTATTCAGACTCGCTTTCGCTTCGGCTCCGCCGCAGAACGGCTTAACCTGGCTGATGACGGTAAGTCGCCGGATCATTATGCAAAAGGCACGCCGTCACCCGGGCTTGCGCCACTGGGCTCCGACCGCTTGTAGGCATGTGGTTTCAGGTTCACTATCCTACCCTTATCGGGTTTCTTCTCATCTTTCGCTCGCGCTACTAGTTCGCTATCGGTCACCAAAGAGTATTTAGCCTTGCGGGATGGTCCCCGCAGATTCAAACCGGATTCCACGTGGCCGGCCCTACTCAGGTGTCAGACAAACCGTCTCTACCTTTTACCTACGGGACTTTCACCGTCTATGGTGCGACATTCCAGACGCTTTGGTTAGGTATACTCAGTCTTTAAGTCTGATCCTACAACCCCAACTAGAAATTCCAGTTGGTTTAGGCTGTTCCGCTTTCGCTCGCCGCTACTTACGGAATCGATTTTTCTTTCTTTTCCTTCGGGTACTGAGATGTTTCAGTTCTCCGAGTTTGCCGCATACACCTATGTATTCAGTGTATGCTCATTCAGGTACCCCGGTCTCAACGCTTGTTTAACAGCTCCACCGGGATTATCGCAGTTTTCCGCGCCCTTCGTCGTCTTTTGGTGCCAAGACATCCCCCACATGCCCTTAGTAATTTGGACGCATCGATCCCGTCTTCTCCTCTTCATGTTTCCACGAATCAAAAAAACAAAAATCGACTTCCAGATTACGATTAATACTTCCCGCTAAGAAAATATTAATCAAATGTAACGATCCTTAAGTTCTCTCTATTCTAAAGGCTCTCGCAAAGTTCACTTTCAACAACTCGACTTAGATTACTCTAATTTGTTGTTTGATCTTGCGATGCAACTTCTTACCGCTGCCTAATTGTCAAAGACCGAAAAAGCTCCCATTGGAAGCCCTGTGTCGTTTACTGAATAACTATCGTAATATTCATCCAGTACACATAATGTTTTTTAGGGCAGTTCGCCCTCAAGACAAGGGGAGCGCAAGAAATTTTTTGCAAACCCACGAAAATGCTGGGAAATCAGCTATTTCTCGCTCCATTTATTTTTCTCACGATCCACTTTAAATACACCACCTCGTCTAATTCCTTGTTACTATACCTCGATTTATGCCTCCAATTAGGCTTTTCCTTCCATGTTCCTGGTACATTCTGCGGTTCTCTGCAAAACCAAGCATCTTCTAAATTCACAAGTACTGTACCAGCATTACTTTGCGACAATTCATCAAAGATGCTTTCCAAGACCTTTTCCATCTGTTTTTCCTGCTTCACCCCTGCAACTTCTTCTTCGTTTTCAGGGCCAATCGCCTCTAATACGCTTTCACGCATTATTTTTCTCGCAGTTTGTTCCTGTTGTGCCTCTTCTTCTGTTAATAACCCCATCTCCACCCTTTCTGCGATATCGGTTCCCAACCAATACGAAGCGAAAGTAGGTAGATCATGCGTGTTGATACTGGCAATCGTCCCTTCTGGACTTTCATTTAGCACCCTGCCTTGATTCGGATTTACCTCAAACTGCCCAACAAAAAGCCGATGCCAACCATGATTTTTCATCATCGGTCGCACCGCTGGGGGCACGGTTCCTAAATCCTCCCCAACAATCAAAGCATTATGCTTAAGCGATTCTAAATTAAAAATAGCGTACATTGCTTGAGAGTTATAACGCACATAAGCCCCATTTTTTGCCCCGAGGCCTTTAGGGACCCAATAAAGCCGGTGTAGCCCCATCACATGATCCACCCTAAGCATGGAACAATGCTTCATATGGTGGCTCAGGCAACTTCGAAGGTAAGCCATTTTGTTATCTAAAAGCTTGTCCGGTCTAAGCGGAGGAAAGCCCCAGTCTTGACCCAAGGTAAAGAAGCTATCTGGAGGCGCCCCACCCGAAGCGCCCATTGCGAAAAGCTCTCGATGCCTGAACACATCATAACTATCTGCGTTGACACCCAAGGGTAAATCCAAATAGAGGCCTTTAGCACCAAACTGCAATGCCTTATCAGAAACATTTGTAATCTGCTCTTCCGCCCACCACTGGGCAAGAATGTGATAATGCCTAATCAACGGGTCGACATCCGTTTCATTTAAAATGCCAGCATTTAATTGGGTGGGCCATTTATGCCAAGATGCTTTGAACTTTTCAACATTGGCACGAAAAAGTGCGTAGTCCAAGACTTCAGGCCTTTTAGCAAGATAAGCATCCAATGCAGATTTTCTTAACGGATTAGCAGTTTGTAGAAAATCTCGAACAAGTAACTCCAAGACTTTTCGTTTAAGCTTCATGACCCTTGGATAATCCACCAAATCCAAATCTCTTAAGCTTTTTGCCTCTTGCTGGAACTCTTGTGATTGGACTAATTTTCTGGCATCAGGCGAATATTCGAACTCTGCAATTCTTTCCACATCGAGATAAAATTCGTTCCAAAACAACTTGCTTGCAGGAGAATAAGGGCTGATTTCGCAAGGTTCATCCAAAAATGCAGAAAGCAAAGGTAGCGTGCCAACCACTTTTCCGCCCTGCTTTGCAGTCCAAGCAATAAGGTTTTCGAGGTCGGTAAAGTCGCCTGCGCCTAAGTTTCGCTCTGATTTTGCAGCATATAATGGAAGAAAGACGCCCCAATTTTTTTGTTGTGCATCAAAAGTTGCGCCGTGCGCCTTCATAGGTGCTGCCAAAAGTGCCGACTGAAAATTGCCAAAAGGCCCTTCAAGGTAAAAACGATGCGATCCCAGAGGGATTTTTTGAGGGACTTCAATCTGAAGGGTGACAAATTCTTTATCAAAAACCGATTTGGTAGAAGAAACAACCAATTCAAAAGTCGAAAATTCCCAAGTTATCTGGGTGCCATTTTCAAGATTCAACCGAGCTTTGCAAACACCTTGAAAAGCACCTTTAGGAAGTAACAAAGGGATTTCAGCATACCCCTGCTCTGCTGTAAACCAGGCAACGCTCACGGGTTCAAGAGGTTTGGAACAATCTAAAAGCGCCTTTGAATGCAAAAGGTCTGAAGCTTCATCCACATTTTTTATAGGTATATCCAACTGATTTAATATTGCAATAAAAGCTTCATTGGAAGCCTCAACCCACTTTCCCACCGCATCATAATAACCTTTTTCGATACCACAAATTTCCGCAAGCTTGCATAATCCTTCATGCTGAAAAGCCATAAAAAAGATCCTTTAAATTATATAATAAAATCACTCACAATCATACCTACACCATTAAAGCACATGCCTTCAAGGCAACTAAATGGATATTCTTGCCTTGAAATGCTTAAGGTTCAAGGCAATAGTATTTAAAACCGAATTAATGCTTTCCATGGAAGGCCAAGATGCAAATATCGTTGAACATTATAACCCCCCCCGATACCTGCCATTACTTGGCACACCAAGAAAGCATAACCGAATGCGATCTAATAATAGAGATGTCGAGTGAGGAATACGAACAACGATTGCTGGCAGGTTGGAGGCACTTTGGCAGACAGGTATTCAGGCCTAAGTGCGAGAATTGCAATGAATGCAAATCGCTCAGAATCCCCGTAAAAGATTACAAACCAAACCGAAGCCAGGCACGCAATTTCAAAGCAAATCATGGTCGCATCAGCTTGGAAATACAAGAACCAGCCCTCACCGATGAAATCATGGATCTTTATGACAGATTTCATGCGGAAAGATCATACTCCAGAGATTGGCCCGCGAAGGAAGATGAAGATGCATTTTCCTTTGATTGCTCGTTTTTAGATAACCCTTTTCCAGTAGAACAATGGATGTACCGAGAAAATGGTAGGCTTTGCGGTGTGGGTTATGTCGATGGGCTTAAATGCGGGTTATCAGCGATCTATTTTTTTCATGACCCAAACTTTTATTCCCATGGCATCGGCATATGGAATGTAATGAGCTTGATAAACGAGGCAAAGCGAAGGGGTTTGCCCCATGTCTACATGGGTTATTATGTCAAAGGTTGCCAATCGCTCGAATATAAAGCAGGATTCAAGCCCAACGAAATACTTTCCCTTGCAGGAAAATGGGTGCCCTACAGTTAAGAGAATTCGGCTTAAATCAAGTTGTAGGAATAATGACCGGGGACAATAGTTTTTACAGTAAAAAGTTCACTAATTCTTCACACCCAACCCCCCGTGCCAATAAAATTCATTTTTCTTCAAAAGTTCCAATTCTTATTACTTGATATCAGTCGTTGGTAGTATTAGGATAAATCGAAAGTAGCATGTTAAAAATATTTCATACTACGAAGTACATATCACACTCAGTTAATCTGTGTTTAAGTGTACTGATAAATAAGATAGGTCGCTCTGCTTGACAGTTGTATCTGTTTGATATTTTTCAGGAAACAAGTGCAATAGAGGTGTTCATGTCTGGTGAAGTAATCGTTGAAACCCGCAAGCTTACAAAAGTGTACCGCGATTTCTGGGGCCGTCAGAAGCATACCGCTCTGCGTGCTTTAAATCTCGAGATTAAAAAAGGTGAAATATTTGGATTGCTCGGGCCTAACGGCTCCGGTAAAACCACCACCATCAAACTGCTTTTAGGCCTGCTCTTCCCCACCGATGGTGAAGCCTTTGTGTTTGGTAAACCAGCAGCCGATGTTACCAAAAATGAACGCATTGGGTATCTGCCCGAAGAATCTTATCTCTACCGCTTCCTTAATGCTGAAGAGACATTGGATTTTTATGGCCGATTATTCAACATGGACGCCAAGACCAGAAACGATCGTTCCAAAGAATGGATCGAGCGGGTTGGTTTGACATCAAACCGCAAACGCATCCTTAAAGAGTACTCAAAAGGGATGAGGCAAAGAATAGGTTTGGCTCAGGCAATGATCAACGATCCGGATTTAGTTATTCTGGATGAACCCACTTCTGGTTTGGATCCCCTAGGCGCCCGCTGGATGAAAAACCTGATCGTCGAACTTCGCGACCAAGGCAAAACAGTGATCATGTGCAGCCATCGTTTAGAAGATGTCCAAGATATTTGTGACCGTATTGCCATTCTAAATTTAGGCGAGTTGCAAGCTTATGGGAATGTGAAAGAACTCTTGCAAGATGTAAATCGTTTGGAACTAAGAGCGAGCGGCTTGCAAATTAATGATAATTTACGCAAAGAACTAAACGAAGTGCTTACGCGGCATGGCGGAAAGTTGGATTCCCTAGGGCACCCCACTACCACCCTTGAAGATTACTTCCTTCAGATTGTAGAAGAAAGCAAAGCTCATCCTGGCAGAAGGTTTTTACCTTCTGATGTCAAAACAAAATAACCTCAACATTTCGCTTGGGTATAGCAAAAGGAAAAGTCGGAGCTTTTGAAACATGGATTCCTTTATATTTGCAACATTGTTCGTTGAACGCGATCCATTATCCTGGGCGGATGTACCCGCGGGTATCGTTCAATGGGTACAAAGTGTGGGCGGATTTGCCTGCATAGGTCTGCTGTTATGGTTGGTATTTGGATGGATGCGAACTTCGGTGGTCGAGAAAAACCGCTTGCCTGCTTGGAAGAAAATCATTTTCAGTGTTTTGGCAGGCTCTGGGTTGATTCTGTTTGTAATAGCCATCGGATTACGGTTTATTAATGCAAACAAATATGAGGCTATGCAAAACGCAAAATTCCTCGAAAACTTCCAGCTCCTTGCTAGCGCTCTTTGTCTTGCTGCAATCTTGCTACCTTTTATCTGCAATATACCGAGGTTCAGCCTGAGGCGAATCTTCGGCTTGGCAAAATTAAGCTTCCAAGAGGCTCTACGCAGAAAGGTTGTTTACGCCTTCGCTGCCCTCCTTCTAATATTCCTATTTGCAAGCTGGTTCATCCCCTACAAACCCGAAGATCAGGTTCGAAGTTATGTGCAGGTTGTTTACTGGGCGATGTCGCCTTTGTTTCTATTAACCTCTTCATTACTTGCAGCCTTCAGCATACCCTCAGATATAAAAAGCCAAACCATCCACACGATTGTCACCAAGCCTGTAGAAAGATTTGAAATCATTGTTGGAAGGTTTTTAGGTTTCACCGCACTAATGACGGTGATTTTATTCGTAATGACTGCAACAAGCTTGCTCTATGTAATACGAGGAATCGATCCTGCTGCAGCTTCTGAAAGTTTAAAAGCTCGCGTTCCGCTTTATGGCGAGCTGAGTTTTTTAAACACAGAAAACGACAAAAAAGGCGATAATGTTGGCCGTGAGTGGGAATATCGAAGTTACATCGCAGGGCCTGGCATGGGTGGAAAAGGCACTGCAACTGCAATCTGGACTTTTCCTTATCCCCCATCAAATCTTTCAGACCGAGAAAAGGTTCGCGCAGAATTCACCTTCGACATTTATCGCACTACCAAGGGCCGTGAAAACCGTGGTGTTGCTTGCTCTTTCACTTTTCAAACTTGGCGTTACCGAGAAGGCGATGACAAAATCTATGAGCGCGAAAAAAGGCAGGCACTGCTAAACCGTAACGGGAAATCCGATGCCCAGATCGAAAATGAACTAGCTGAAAAATATGGGTATTATGTTTACCCCAGCAAGCCCATCTTCGATTACCAAACTCTTTCCTTGGATATTCCTGCGGGGTTGTTCAAGAATGCCAACACTCCTGACACTAATCGGGACACCGAACTGCGTAGCTCCAATAGACCAACCGAACCCATCAAAGTTAAAGTGATTTGCCTAGACCCAACGCAATACATCGGTATGGCAAAATACGATTTGTACTTCCGTGCAGATGATCCAGACTCCACTAATGAAAAACTTTGGTTCTCGCTGAACTTCTTCAAAGGTTCAATGGGACTTTGGTTGCGCATGTGCTTGGTTACTGGGATAGCAGTTTGCCTTAGCACCTATCTTACAGGCGTAATCAGCCTTCTTTTCACCATGATTTTATACATGGGCGGATTAGTCCAAGAGTTTATTCAGCAAGTTGCAATGGGGGTAAACCCCGGGGGCGGCCCTGTTGAATCTCTCTTCAGATTAGTCCGCAGAGAAAATATGGCTGCGCCTTTGGAACAAACAACTGCAAACCAAATAGCCACGACCAGTGATGTTTTCTTCCGCTGGATAATTCGCAGGTTGCTGGATATAATTCCAGATGTGGAGAGGTTGGACTTCACGGTATTTGTTGCTGAAGGTTTCGATATATCCGGAACCCAGATAATATTAAACGCAATTATTCTGGTGGGTTATCTGACTCCGTGGGCAATACTGGCGTATTTCCTGCTGCGATGGCGCGAAATCGCTTCTTCTTAATTCTATTGATACCCTGTTTCTTCTTTCAGGTTAGAGGTATAGCATGGCAAGTCCCTTTCAAAAACAGGCAAGAGATCGAAAGTTCGTTTATATCGGACTAATCATTGTTTTGTTTACCTTCGCCTGGTTCTGGCGCCATTACAACATTGATGCCCAGGCAAGCAAACTTGCGATCCGGGAAATCAATCGAGGTGATGTGGAACTATCTGGTTCTGTAATCCGGCTTACGCTCACCGGTTCTAGGGGCCTTGCAACCTGCGCACTTTGGATTTCTGCAATCGATAAACAAAAGAAGAACCAATGGAACGAACTCGAGTTATTGGTTCGTTCGTTAACCAAGCTTCAACCTTACTTCATAACACCATGGTTATTTCAAAGCTGGAATCTTGCTTACAATGTATCAGTAGAATCAGACCGAATCAGAGACAAATACTTTTATGTGACCCGAGGTATCGAACTGCTTGCGGAAGGCGAAAAGCAAAACCGCAACCATCCCGACCTTCGCTTCAACATTGGTTTTTACAACCAGCATAAGATTTGCCAAAGCGATGAGACCAACACCTTAAGATCGATCTTTCAACTAAGCTGCATCCCCCCAAGCGAGCGAGACCCTTCCCGCTTCAGGGTATTTACCGATGAGGGTAAAGAACTACGCTGGGCCGAATTTGCATCCTACCTTGCAGAGAACCCCACCAATCAAACCATGAAGGGCCGTATCGAAAAAGCGATGCGCGAGTTCGACAATTTCAGCAAGGATCACCCCCAGTTGGTGCGCAGGTTGCGTGATGGTATCCGCAGAGAAACAAAGTTTGAACAGGCAAGGCAGTTTTCGTGCGAGTCAGTCGATGCGGTGATCGGTTTTCTTTCCGATAATCAAGTAGTGCCCTCGCTATTCGAAGATACGCCACCAGCGCCTCCCAATGCATGGGAAGCGAAGAAAGATAAGTTAAAACCAGTGGAACAAAGGTTCCCCGTGTTGCCAGCCCCCAGGCGCGTTGAGAAGCCCCAGGTCGAATTTTTACCCGGCGAGTTAACCCATGAATCTCGTTTGGGTGATGATTTTGACGCTTACGCAAACGCCCGTGCTTGGTACTCTTATTCGCAAGAGCCGATTCCTCCTGCAGATGTATTGCCCGGCTCCACCCAGCCTGTGGTCGATAGAAACCTGCAACGCAAACCAAAGAACATTGCGACACTTATTTTCAGAAATTACCCTGCCCGTGCTCAAAGTTACATAGGCGAAAGATTACAGCAGGAAGGCTGGTTCGATGATACAGGCTGGAGAATCTATGGCTGGTTCGAAGGGGATAATTTTAGTGATGGCACCCCTGCCCTCATCGGGAATGGTCGCGACAAATGGTCGCTTAAAGCATGGGAAGATGCAGCCCGCATGTGGCAGGATCATGCAGAGCAAAACCACATGATGTTTAAATCTGCTGAAGATGAAGCAGTTAAGCGAAAGCTAGCTGCTGAATTCAGAAAGGCTGTGAACATTGGTGAGAACGATCAGCCTCCGACCTTGCGCGAAGACAAAATGTCGCCCGAAGAAAAAGAGCGCTATCAAGCAGCATGGTTCATCAAGGAACTCGATGTGTATAAAAACATGAGCAATTTCACGCATCATTATGTGCGCTCTAGGGCCGAAGCTCAACCTGCGACCATGAATTGTAGAAAACAATTCTTCGAAGCAGAAACCGAAAGGCTTCATGATAACCCCAGAACTGCTCTCGAAATCTATCGCAAAAAAGAATCAACATCTGATTGGAAAGAAAAGGTTCTTCTTACCACCAAACGCATTGGAGATAAGGATCTCCGTGTTTTGACTGAATTTGGGCTGGATTCCTCCACTCAAGAAAGTTCTTACGAAGTGCAATTCCGTTACTTAAACCTTTTCGATCGTGAAGAAGGCCAGTTGATCAAACAGCAAATTTTGCAAAGGTTGCAGCAGCTTGAATTCGCAAGCCTAGCTGTTTCCCATGCAGGGCTTTTCCCAGGTGTGATTCCCACTTGGTTGCCGATTGTTTCACTTATTTCACCCCGACCTTTCCAAGATGTTGATTTGGTTCCTGGGCCATTTGATGGCAAAGATGATCAAGGTAAACCTCTTATCGAAGACCATGTTATCAGCACCTTCATGTCACGAAAAAACCTGACTCCGAAGAAGCCTCAAAACACTGTAACCACAGAACCACCATTGATTATCGAACCCAAGAAAGACTTGCCATCCAAGCCTTGATTGCACCAAGTTAAACAAGCCATGAATAAAACCATCCTATGCGTACTCTCACACCCTGATGATGCAGAGTTTTTATGTGCCGGTACTCTAGCAAGGTTGGTAAAGGAAAAAGGGTTTAAAGTACACATTGCAACCATGACTGCGGGGGATTGCGGGTCTGCAACGCTCGGCCCCGAAGAGATATCAGGTATACGAAAAAAAGAAGGAGCAATAGCTGCTTCAATAATCCAAGGCCAGTATCATTGCATCGAAGAAAAAGACCTGCTTGTATTTTACTCTCATGCACCACTTCTAAAAGTTACCCGTCTCATTCGTGAAGTGAATCCCTCGATTATTCTTACCCATAGCCCCTCCGACTATATGATGGATCACGAGCAAACAAGCGTGATCGTTAGGGCCGCTGCTTTTTGTGCCCCTATCCCGAATTTTGATGCCTCGCCTACAATCAAGCCCATCCCTCACATACCGCATCTCTATTATTGCGACCCGATCGAAGGGGTAGACCCCATGGGTAATAAAGTCGTGCCTCAATTCCTGATTGATATCACCTCAACCATTGAAACAAAAGCGCAAATGCTTGCTGCCCATGCGAGCCAGCGCGATTGGCTTTTAAAACATCATGGCATGGATCAATACCTTATTTCGATGCGCAACTTCGCTGCCCATCAAGGGAAAGAAATAGGCGTGCAGGCTGCAGAAGGGTTTAGGCAGCATCTAGGCCATAGCTATCCTCAGGATAATATCCTTGGAAGCCTGCTTAACTCTTAGTGATAATTATTGCAGAATGGTGCAACCCGGGTGCGGACCTTTTCTAATGCTTGATCATCCAACAGATAACCTAACCTAGTGCGCTGATAAAGAAAATCATCAGGCAGACGGGCCATTTCAAAATCCCTGTGAAATGCGAACTCGCACATGAGGTCTGGTAATTGAGGATCGATTCTTTCAGCTAACATCTTGTTTTCCAAACAATATTGCGCGACAAGGCCCGCTCTTTTTCCATAACGATTCAGCAAATGCATTGCATCAATCGTATTCAAGCCATACCTCCAGCCTAACTCTTTGGTGCCATTGGCTTCAAACCCTTTGCGTTTGATCGCAAAGCCACCCGGAAGAAGGGCATTCATGGTAGTGCAACGATTGTGATTGCCTAATTTTTTACAAAGAGCATTGGTGATATCTTCCGCCATGGCTCGGTAGGTTGTGTATTTTCCTCCGACTGCGGAAAACATACCACTAGGGCCCAGATGCAACTTAAACTCTCTGGATCGTGAGGAGGGCGAGGCTTCCGCATTGAACAAGGGTCGTAACCCTGCAAAGGACTGTATAACTTCTGGTTTTACAGCAGGTTTCAAGAAGTGAGAGAATCCTTCGACGAGGTAATTAATATCCTCTGCAGTTGCAGAAACTTTACCCAATTGCCCATCCCACTCGGTGTCTGTTGTGCCAACGAGAGTTCGGTTAAGCCAAGGGATGATAAAGAAAACTCTGCCATCTTTGGGGTGCAAAAGCAGCATCGCAGCATTCAAGCCAACATCACTCATGATGATGTGAACGCCCTTGGTAGGTTTAACAAGATCGGGGCCGGTCTCGCCCGCAAGTTTTCTGACTTGGTCGGACCAAGGCCCGGTGGCATTCAGCACTACTTTAGATTCGCATTCAAGTTGCTCGCCAGTCAGGCAATCACGCATTTGAATTCTGGAAAGTCTGCCTGGAAAAAGATCCAACGCAGTTACTTCAAGATGATTGGCAACTGCTGCCTCACTTTGACTGGCTGCCTCGATAACTTCGATGCAAAGCCTGGAGTCATCCATTTGGGCATCAAAGTATTGCAGGCAAAGTGGTGGAAATTTAGCCCATGGGAGATTTTGCTTTCGAAGTTCAAGTGGCGCGATGGTTTTGCTGGGTGCGATGTTGGCAAACCCCGCCAGCACATCATATAACTTCAGGCCTGCACGCCATTTCCAGGCAGGCACACGCGAATCTGCGTATACAGGCAACAAAAAGGGCAATGGTTTGACCAGATGCGGTGCGTTTCGCAACAATCTGCCACGCTCTTGCAAGGATTCATAAACCAAACCTATCTGACCATGCTCGAGGTAGCGTAACCCGCCATGAACCAGCTTGGATGAAATCCCCGAGGTCCCCGAGGCAAAGTCTTTTTTTTCCACCAGCGCAACTTTCAAACCACGGGATGCAGCATCATGTGCAACCCCCGCGCCAGTTATTCCACCGCCAATCACCAAAAGGTCAAACTGCCTGTTGGCTATTAAATTCAATTCGTTTCGCATGAAGGTTATTTTGCCCAAGACAATAAATTTAACAATACCAACTCATTGTGGATTCATACATAACTATGGGTTATGATGTAAAGAGGCGAGTCTGAGAAAATCCCACGACTTTGGTAAAAGTCAGCCCTTAAGTACACAAAACCTAGGTTACTTAATGCAGCAATACTGGCTTAGTGAACCCGGACAGCAAACAAAAGGCCCCTTCTCTTTATCCCATTTGGAAGAGTTGGCAAAGAATAACAGTGTATCGCCACGGGCGAAAGTATGCTTGGTTGGGAACTCTGATTGGATTGATTTTAAAAGAATCACGAACCCCGCCCCCAAGCCTGGTTTAATCCAACCACCCTCCGGCCAAGGCTCTGGAACTCATGCTTCTTATATTGCACCGCCTGCACTGCCTCAATCCGCATCAACTAACAAAATTCCACCTTCGATTACCCCGCCACAAATTCCAACTTTAACCAACACCAATACCCAAGCGCGTACAATGCCGATCATTGCAATATTTGGTCTGATGCTTGGGCTTTTTTTACTGTTGCTCTCTGGATCGATGATATTTCTATTTGGGATAAAAAGTGAACCGTCATTACCCAATGAAAAAAAAGAGGTGCCAGTAAATGTTGCAAAAGGAGAAGAGACAAAAAAAGCAGCAACTGTAAACAAGGAAAAAGTCGCAGTTGCAGCCTTAGTTCACAGACAAAAAGTTTGGGAACTTAAAAACGAAGTACTCAAAAAAACAGTTACTCTGCTGAGTAGCAATGAAGCCAACACCGCCTTGGCGGATTTGGCAAACCTTGCGAAGGAACCCGCAGAGGAAAAGGTGAGGCTGTTTTTGTATGAGAGACGCGGACAGGGATTACTGAAAAAAGCATCAGAACTGTTGAAAGAATTACCACCTGAGGCATTGGAAGAACTTAAAAAAATCCTCCCTGAAGACCAACCCCCTGAGAATAGTGTGCTCGATTGGCTCACCCATGAATCGCTTGCGGATTTTGGGTATCTTTTAAAAATTTGGCAAGAACAAGGGAAAGCCCCCTTGAAGGGTAATCCCGAGGTGGCTTCTTTGTTGAAAGGATTAAAGGAAAAGCCCTTGTCTACTCAAGGAATCGATGCTGAAAAAAGTGCCAATCAATCGATAAAACTGAAGCTTTATGGCTCATCCTTTGAAGAAAAAATAAGATACGACGAAAATAACAATGCAGCCTTCTCGTCCTCATTCCAAGCTTTATGCAAGGAAGTCGGGAGAAAAGAAGCGACCTCATGCGACTCAACATTTTCGATCCGCACCGATGGGAAACTTGAAGCCAATTTCATGCCTGCATTAAAAACCTTTGCAACGAATGCCAACAGAACCATCTGGGTATCCCCCATCTTTCATGATTCCCCAAACGCTGCAGCAGCGTTGATAGTAAAAAACCCATCTGAGCCCTCTGCCAACATGATTGGTACAGCTGTACCCGGAAACCAAAAGCTTCCCCTTCAAGAACTTTTTTCAAAACTCGCACCCTCCGTTCCACTCATTATCAACCCCGGTGTATCAACCGGATCAGGCTTTCTTGTGAGCTTCAAAAACCGATATTATGTAATCACCAACAGGCATGTGGTTGATGGGGCCAAGCAAAAAGGCGTGAATGTAAAGTTCTTTACGGGTGATAAAAACGATGCTGAAAAAAGCTTTGATATCAACCCCTCTATCGCTCGCATCATTGATGTTCACCCGACCGCAGACCTGGCATTGATTGATGTGCATGGCGCCCGCAATATGTTGGAAGAACAATCCATCAAACCCGTGCCACTGCCGCCAAAAAAACATACTCCCCAAGTGGGTGAAAATGTTTTTGCGATCGGGCATCCCGGAGGGGGAAATAAAATTTTAACCCGAACCCTCAGCAATGGCATCATTTCCGCAGTGGGAAGAAAAATGATGAATGCCCTGTTTTTGCAGGTGACTGTGCCATTAAATCCGGGCAATAGCGGTGGGCCTCTTTTCGACGATTTTGGCAGGGTAATTGGCGTGAACACATTCATCATCAGAAAAAGCGCGGACAAGGCGGGAATAGCCCTCGAAGCACTAAACTTTTCCCTTGAAATATCTCATGTTTATGAATTACTTGAAAGAAATCATGACAACCTTGCAATGAATCAGAATGATGATGCAAATCAAAATGATCAAGCTGCTGCAACTAAAAAGATGAACCCCGCAATCGCCTTACTTACTGATAAAGGAGGGTATAAGTTTCTCAATGGCACGCTGGCGAAAAGCTCTCAATCTTTTAACCTTGGGCCGGGGGGTTCCAGAGTCATCGAATTTGATTCCGGTAAAAGCCCCAACCTGATTATTACAGCGGCTTGCGTGGGATCTGAAGATATCGACCTTGCAGTTATCGATAAAAACAATGAACAACTTGCCCTTGAAGATGATGTGGGCGATGCTCCTTCCATTCCATTCCGCAACAAAGAGCCCGGAATGCATTCTCTGATTGTTTTTAATCCAACAGACAAGCCCACTTTTGTTTCGATCGCTTTCTTAGCAAAATAGCTTATTTCTTCGATACCATCGCAGTTAATTTTGCCCCCAACGCATCAATTCGCTTCTTGCATTCTTCCCTTGCAGCAGTAAAACCAACCACTGTTGGCTTGCTCGTTTTTAAATAATCCATGATTACTGCTTCTGCCGCCATATATTCCGCACAAGCATTGGCAACAAGTGATGCGGTGCCATGAGGGATGGTGGTTACGCCGTTTCTATCAGCATGAATTATGTCACCGGGAAAAATGGTGACGCCGCCAACATGAACGCCAACGCCAATATCCAAGATTTGGCAATAGCCGTGAGCGCAGGCGGTCCCCGAAGTAAAAACAGGGAAATCAATTGCAGCAACCTGATCGAGATCACGACCTGTTCCACTAGTAATCAAGCCAGCGGCACCAAAAGTTTTATAGGTGGTGCACATGACTTCGCCAAAAGTTGCAGATGCGGATGGTTCGTCAAGATCTTGAAAAACAACCACTGCGGGCCCGGGAAACTTTTTAAAGTCTTCGAGTTGCCCAGAAAGCCCGGCATATACATTCCCGCCCCTTGGTGGCGCAGCAGACCGAAAGGTTGCGGTGCTGGCATAACCAACCATTGGGGGAAGAGAGGGGAAACATGCCTGAATTCGTTTATCCATATAGCCTGAAGATCTGGGCCTTAAATCAAGCAACTCGACCACATTACAAATGGTGGGCGTGTCATATTTGCGTAAAAGGCTGATTAGCTCCGGGGTTAATATTTCAAACTGCATTTTAATCTCCATAAGGATAAGTTGCTTAAGGCCTAATTATTACACATCTTAGTACACAAACGAAATAATTTTGATTGTACCTTTCAAGGTTTGGATAGATAATTAGAATAGCTGTTTGGGATTACAGTACAATGAGATAGTGGTTATGAATATTTTTTTAGGCCTCACCTGGATTCTGCTTGGAAGTGGACTTTTGCTCTACGAACCGATAACTGGAAACTCGGGACCAGGTATCAAATTAGGGGATAGCACGCTTAATGCTGGTTGGTTGGCTTTATTACTTGCGGGATGGAATGGTGCCAGGCTTTGGTCGTCTTTTTCTTTTCAAAAAAATGATCAAATGCGAAGGTATGCTTTAATGCAACGAAGCCGAACCAGACAAAGTGAAGAAAGGCCGATTCATGAAGAATTTCGTTTTGATGACACCAACCCGCCCCTGCCTAAGTAGGCCCTAGAATTCAAATAATCAACACGAAGTTGTAAAGTTAAAAAGGACAGGAAGTCGAACAACCTCCAATACAATCAAACCCCAGAAATTGAAGAAACTATTTCGTTAAATTGTTTCATGAAGTTACAGCCCTAGGCTAAAATACAGTTACCATGATATATTTTTCAGGAAATCGAATGACAAAAAGTGTAACGGATTTATTTAAAGTTGGTTTGGTGCTTTTTTTCACCCTTCTAGCACAAGGTTGCAAAAAAGAAGATATTACCGCCTACGAAGTGAATCGACTCGATCCACCAGAAAGAACATCTTCAACCAATGAGCCCGTTCGCTTATTGGCTGCCATATTTTCCAAGGGAGATTCCACTTGGTTCATTAAGCTTATGGGCCCTGCTAGCAAACTTACTGCGAAAACAGAAGAATTTGAAACCTTTGTTCGCACGGTTCGATTTGCCCCCGAAGGTTCTACTCCACCCATTCAATGGAATGCCCCAAGCAATTGGAAAGCTGGCAAAACCAACGAGCTTCGTTATGCCACTTTCCTTATCGATCCCGAAGCAAATCCAAAGCTGGAACTTACTGTGATTAAGTTGGGCAAAGATGCGGGATCTATTCTTGCCAACATCAATCGCTGGCGCGAACAAGTAGGATTGGGGCCTGTATCCGAGGGCGACCTTCCAAC
Organism: Planctomycetota bacterium; assembly: GCA_003671255.1. Taxonomy (GTDB): domain Bacteria; phylum Planctomycetota; class Planctomycetia; order Gemmatales; family Gemmataceae; genus UBA969. The sequence continues at coordinate 19,131 of QWPF01000032.1, forward strand.
AATTATCAAAAAAGAAACCATACAAGGTGTTGAAGCCATACTTGCAGACTACACCGGCCCCGGTGGTAAAAAAGGTGCAATGACTCCACCTTTTGCAAAGTCTTTCCCGAAAATGCCCGCTAATCCCCCTGCAAATCAATCATCCCCCGGAGTGAAAGAATTCAAGAAACCCGAAAATTGGGAGCAAGTACCTAATTCCGCAATGAGCCTTGCAACCTTCAAAGTGAATGAAGCTGCTGGAAAAGCCGACATCACTCTTACTCCGCTTGCTGGCCCTGCTGGCGGGTTGGAAAGTAACATCAATCGTTGGCGTCAGCAGGTAGGCCTTGCCCCTCAATCGCCCGAAATGATCACTAGCGCACTGACCAAACTTCAAACAAAATCCAGTGTTGCGTTATGCATTGATATCGAGGGTAGCACTGATCGCATTTTAGGTGCGGTAATAAGCACTCCTGATACCACATGGTTTGTGAAGATGAAGGGCCCAAATACGGTTGTTAAAATGCAGAAGCAAAGTTTCGAAAGCTTTGTATCTTCTCTTCAATTTGCAGATGGAGCAAAATAATGAGCGAAACGGAACCAAACAACAACAAATACAACCCTAACAAAAATGCTCAATTCATCCTCTTGAAGCTTTTAAAGCCTCTTGCATCACTACAGTTAACTGTGGTGCTTTTTGTTCTTTCCCTGGTCTTGGTTTTTGCAGGGACTCTGGCTCAAGTTGATAACCCAATTTGGACTGCGGTAAGCGATTACTTCCGGTCCTTTTATGTGTTCATACCTAATCAAGTTTTCGCCCGCTTTTGCCAAACCTTCCGCTGGGTTTCGCCTACTGCGCAATGGCCAGGCTCTTTTCCTTTCCCGGGCGGTTGGACTATCGGCGGACTCATGCTTGCAAACTTACTAGCGGCCCATGCAGTAAGATTTAAATTTTCAACCAAACGCATTGGTATCATTTCTATTCATGCAGGGATTATCCTTTTAATGCTTGGTGAATTAATTACCGGCATCTTCGCGATAGAAGGAAACATGACGATCGAGCAAGGTGGGGTAACCAATTATCTTGAACTAAAAGAAACCTCGGGATTCATGGGAAAAGTCAACGGCCCTGAACTTTCTTTTTCGGACCTGTCGATTCCTAAAAAAGAAAAAGTCGTGGTCATCCCAAATCATCTTCTTAGAACCGGAGGAAAGATTTCTACCCCACTTCTTCCCTTCGACATCGAAATCATCAAGTACATGAATAATTCTTCAGTCGAAGAAATCGACCCTGATAAAAAAGAAGAGATTGCTAATCTCGCCGACACTGGGGATGGTATTAGAATTCGGGCCAACGAGAAGAATGAGGCCTCAGGTACTGATAAAGATCAAAAAATTGACCTGCCTTCCGCATACATCAATTTGATCGATAAAAAAACTGGCAAAAGCGTAGGCACCTATCTTGCCTCTATCTGGCTTTCCCTTTCTTCTTTAAAACCAACGCAATCGATTATTACAGAAGGTGGAACTAAAACAGAGATGGCACTTAGGTTTAAACGATCTTACAAACCTTTCTCGATGGAACTCATCGAATTCAAACACGAACGCTATCTGGGCACCAATACCCCCAAAAACTTCTCTAGCAAAATTAAACTCTCCAACGAAAGCCTTAACGAAAACAGGGAAACACTAATTTCCATGAATAACCCGCTTCGCTACGATGGCGAAACTTTCTATCAATCTGGTTTCCTTCCAAACGATAAAGGAACCATCCTTCAAGTTGTCAGGAATCCAGGATGGATTATGCCATACCTGTCCTGTTTGGTTGTCTCGTTTGGCATGCTCCTTCATTTTGGCATGCATCTTAATACTTTCCTCAAAAAGAGGGCAATTTCCAATGCATAAATCCAACCCCATCATTCCAATAATTGCAGTAATTCTTGGATTCGCCTATTTTTATTTTCAAGCTGCACAACCTTCAGACCCTGTAGAAGGATTCCACATTCAAGAATTTGCAAAGCTACCTATTGTAGACCGTGGGCGCGTTAAGCCCATGGACACCTTCGCACGCGTTTCACTCATGGTGATGAACGATGGTTTTCAAACATTCAAGCCCGACATAAGTGAAAAAGAAAAGGCTGAACTTACCACCCTTAAAAACAAAAGTTCCCGAACGGCTGAAGAAAACAAAGCCTACACATCTTTAAGTGAAAAAGACAAAAGGCAACCCGCAGTGCGTTGGCTACTTGATGTTATGACAAGCAGGTTTTCAGACAACCATATAGCTGAAAAGCACAAAGTGTTTCGCATCGAAAACGATCAACTTCTTGGCCTTTTGGCCCTGGAACCCAGGCCCGGGCTGCGCTACTCGATCGAAGAATTCGCACCTCAAATGGGTGAACTCGAAAAGGCAGGCAAAGCTGCAGATCAAAAAGAAAATGCTAAGAAAGATGCATTTGACAAAAGCGTTTTACAGCTAGCTCATCACTTGCAATCTTACATGGAAATCGCATCTTTGCAGACCCCCCTTGTGATCCCCGCAGGCAAAGGCGAAGATTGGAAACCTTTCATGCAGGCCGCACTCGAATCTCGTAACGCCAACCAAGCTGATCCAAACGCTGGCATGAATCCCACTGTAAGCAAGTTCGGCGAAATGCTTCTTTCCTACCTTAAAAATGAGCCTCTGAATTTCAACAAGGCTCTCATCGAATACCGCGAACTCATCACCAAAGAATTGCCCGTACAATCTGAAATCTCAGGCTTCGAAGTGTTCTTTAATCACTTCGCACCTTTTT
>QWPF01000033.1 GCA_003671255.1 Planctomycetota bacterium
AGAACAATTCGCAAGGGTCGTAGCCTGGTTTTCGATGGATATCCACGGTGCGGGCGAAATCTGGAGCCCTGCTTTCATCAAGCCAGTAAGGGTAAGCAAACCATTTGTTGTTTTCTGAGAGTGCAACAAGTTCGCCAGAACGAGGATGGGCCAAACCCATGCTTTTCTTTCCTTCCTCATCGAGAATTATTTTGATGCCTGGTGTTTCTTCAAGAATCGCCCGTACTCTGGGAATATCTTTGGAATCTTTGATATAGATATGCGCTAGTTGATGATCACAAACAGCAAATGCCCTGCTAGCAAAAAAATCAATGGTTTCACCAAAGGGCCCGTCTCTGCATACCAGAAAGCCATGCTTCCTAAGCACCTTGTTGGGCTCTATCGCACTTTGCACATTGCAATGCCCGTATTCGCTTACGATCCAAACTCGGGCACCTTTAGCCTTTGCAGCATCTAAAATCGGTTCGCAAGCCTGATCCAATTCTCTTGTTAATTTTGGCATATCTGAACCCGTGGGCCCAAAGCGTTGCGGGTCGTAATCAAGGTGGGGCAAATAGGCCAGAGTAAGATTGGGAGTTTCAATCTTAATTATTTCTGCAGTTGCCTGAGCTATCCAGCGTGTGCAGGGCAGCCCTGCCATCGGCCCCCAGAATGATGGGAAGGGGAAGGCTCCCAGCTTTTTTTCTAATCCCTCTGTGAGTTCTTGGGATGATCCTGAAATGCCAAAGGCCTTGTTGCCATCGGCGCCATAGTAGGGCTTGGGGGTAACGCTGATATCGACATCAGCGCCTTGGTTAAACCACCAGAACATTTTGGCGCATTTGAAGGATGAGCCTTGTGCTTGAGCAAGTCGGGAAGCGGTTTTGTAGATGGGTTCTGCTTGAATAAGATGGTTGGATTGTTGGCAAAAGCGAACTTCTGCAGTGTCGCGAAAAAGCCAGCCATTGCCAACTATTCCGTGGACAGAGGGCTCTTTTCCGGTAAGGATAGTCGCCTGACAGGTTGCAGTGACTGCGGGGAGCGATTCTTTTAAAGGGCGCATCCAGCCATTTAATGCAAGTTGTTGCAGTTTTGGTGCGAATTTGAGCAGTTTTGGGGTCAAACCAACAGCATTGATCAGGACTAGTGGTTGGGGGTTTTTCATAAAAGCCTTTTTTCTGCAACTCTGATATTGGTTTTATACCCACTCTTTTCTTATAATTTCGACACCGTGACGGAACATGATTGTTTAACAAAACGAGGAAGATTGTGAACCAGAATTATCTCTTTACCAGTGAATCCGTTTCTATGGGGCACCCCGACAAGGTTGCCGACCAAATCAGTGATACCATTTTGGACTTCTGCTTGCAGCATGATCCCAAGAGTAGGGTAGCATGTGAAACCCTTGTTACAACAGATTATGTTTGTGTAGCGGGAGAAATAACCACCACAGCACCACTTACCAGAACGGTTGTGGATAAGCTTGTGAGAGGGATTATTCGAGAAATCGGCTATGTAGATCCAACCATTGGCTTTGCAGCAGATACCTGCCAGATTGAATGCAAGTTGCATTCGCAATCGCCTGATATCTCGGTTGGTGTGGATGGTGGCGGTGCGGGCGATCAAGGGATGATGTTTGGTTTTGCTTGTGAAGAAACCAAATCCTTAATGCCTCTTCCTATCTTTTTGGCCCATCGCTTGGTTGAAAATCACGCAAAGTTAAGGGCAAGTGGCAAGCTTGCTTTTGTTCGCCCTGATGCGAAGAGTCAGGTAACCATCGAATACAAACCAGATGGCACCCCAAATCGAATTCATACCATTGTGCTTTCCACCCAGCATGATGAGAGTGTTGTTGAGATTAAAAAGAAGAAGAAAGTCTTCTCTGATAAAGCGCGTGAAGAAATTCTCAATACTTTGATCATCCCAACCTTGAAGGCCGAACGACCTGATTTGGTCGATGCGAAAACTAAGTTTCACTTTGTCCCAGTTGGTGAGTCGGGCAAAAAATATCCAACGGATGTCATTTTGTGCCATATCAACCCTACTGGCATCTTCCTTGAAGGCGGCCCTCACGGGGATTGCGGCCTTACTGGTAGAAAAATTATTGTAGATACTTACGGCGGCATGGGTCGTCATGGTGGCGGTGCATTCAGCGGTAAGGATCCATCAAAGGTTGATCGCTCTGCAGCTTATATGTGCCGTTATATTGCCAAAAACATTGTTAAAGCAGGCCTTGCATCGAAGTGCGAAGTTCAGCTTTCCTATGCGATTGGTTACCCTGATCCGATCAATATCTGGGTTAGCACCTTTGGTACTGCAAAGCATGGCTTAACCGATGATAAGATTGCAACTCTTATCAGCAAGACCTTCCAGTTAACGCCTAAGGGCATTATCGAGTCGTTGAATTTGCGCAGGCCGATCTACAAAGAATCAGCGAGAAATGGCCACTTTGGTCGTGAGCTCGCAAACTTCACTTGGGAAAAAACCGATAAGGCTGCAGCTTTGCGTTCTGCTGCAGGAGTTAAGTAAGCGTAAATGAGTTGGCTAAATTAAGGGCTTGCGTTGTGAGGCATTTGCTTCCAACGCAGGCTTTTTTTCTTTGGTAGTAGAACAAGACCCGCACCCACCACCACTGCCGCAAGTTCCGCAGCCGCTTTCTTTCGAGCCACATTTGCCCGAACCGCAGGATGATGTGCCATCATCTTCTGCCAACTTTTCTTCTTCTTGTGGTTGAGAAATATTTTCCACATAGATATGCATATCGAAATCTTGGGATAGCTTTGAGACTAAATCTCGAACATCGGTTTTTGGGCTTGTTAAGAGATGAAGAACAGCATGCTTACCATCGAAAAGTAATTCAGCTTCAACAATCATCACCGGCAAAGCTAGGTCAAGGGAGATTTTCTTAGCGGCTTCAAAGATAAGAGATGATTTTAAATGATTGAGCTGAGCTAGAGAATCATCTTGTGGGGAGAGAGTGCTGAAAAGTTTACCTACGGTGGTATTGGGTAGGAATTTGGCAATGGTAGGAGAAGAGGGGGAAAGAATTTCGCCCGTTTCTTTACCCCTGTGAGTTTCAATGACAACGAGATCACCTTTGAAGAGTTGCAGAGGTTTCTGGGCGCGAAACCTGCCGAATTCTCCTGCTTTGCCGTAGCGAACCAGATATTCCAAGCAAAGGGTATCCATGATTATTCTTGGGTAAGTCCGAGAAATTCATGCATGTATTTATCGTACTCGGCTTGCCCGCGTTCGGAACTAAGATCGAGCCTGAGTTCATTGATAACCTTGATGCTGTAATTTTTAACCCATTCGCTCCAGCAATCGGCACAGATTGCTTCAAAGATTCGTTTGCCAAGTTCATCGTTTAATGGTGGAGCGGGAAGTTTTCTGGCTTTTGAACCCACCATGCAACCCGGTCGGGTGCACTGCATGTTGCCCATGGCATCGCCTGCGCCGGTGTTTATTGGAGCAGCGGTTTTTTTTGATTCAGGAACAGGTTCGCCTAATTCTTTAAGCATGCGAGCCATCTCATCCCGGGGCATGTTGTCGCCCCGTTCATCAGCAATTGTGAACCCTTTTTGCAGGGTGGTGACAGCCTCGGATTTTTTATCGAGGGAGAGAAGTGAGTTGCCCAGAAGTTGGAATACTTTGGAAAATTGTGGGCTGAGGATCAAGGTTCGGTTGAAAGACGCAACTGCTTCCTCAAATTGCTTGTTTTCCATGTAGAGTTGGCCCAAACGATAATGGCCCAGTTCGTTATCTGGATCATCGTTGGCCATCTTTTGAAATTGCGCAATACGGTTCTCTAAATCTGACATTATGAAAAGCTCCAATGAATATTCAAAGTACAAACAATAAGGGAAGGTCAAAGGACCCTCCCTGTTATTGTAAAGAACTATTTGCAAAGAGAATAACTATTTAGGTTCGAGAACGAGAAAAGGTGTTTCTTGCTTGATGGTGGTTTTGGTACGAGTCAGGTTGTCGGTAACTGAAACTTGGATGGTAAACCTGCCTGGTCTATTGGGTCGAATGGGTACGGAGATGGGGAAAATATCTTTAAATTCTTCGGGAATATCTTTAGCTTCCCCGCTAAAAGGCTTTGATAAGGTTGGAATTCCGGCCTCATCAAGGATGCGCACAGTAAAAGAGAGATTGGGCTTCCTAGTTTGTGCATCTGCTTCAAAACCAGTTACGCAAAAACGGAGAATAAATTCCTGCCCGGGTACGCCCACTGGAGGTGCGGGGAAATTGTTTTCATAGGTCATATGCCATAATACAAATCCAAGCGACTTGGGCATAACCTCGAAAGATTGCGTAAGCATTGCGGTTCTTTTGTCGGTAAGGTCGGTCAAAATTAGCTTGTAGGTGTAAGTTCCTGCGGGCATTTCCAAACTTATGGGAACAGCCGCATAGGCGGGTAACCTTGAACCCCCCAAAGGATTGAATGCGGGTGTTTCTTTGGGCGCGGTTTTTATTATGCTCTTTCCCTCTTTGTTGAAGAGTTCTCCAGCTAGGCTGTAAAACGCCTGCCCAATTGGATCAATCTTCAAACCATTGATATCAAACGCAAGGATAAAGTTATCACCCGTGTGATATTTTTTTGAATCGGGCCTGTTGGCTCCGTAGATGCCCATGGGTGTACGAACATTTAAAAACTCGAGCGGCGTAACCGCTTGCTGCCCGGTTGTCATAAAAGCTATTACTGCGATAAACTGCCACATGCCTGTCACCTCTTGGCTTAAAAAGATAAAGCTGTTACTTATTGTGTTCTCTTGGGGCAAAACTTAGCTAGATCAGTTTTTGCCATGATTAAAAAAATTTGCAAAATTATTCCAACATAACTTGTCAAAACCCACTCACGGGTGTTATTAATGATGATGTCTGTAAAGGACTTTATGTTTTTTGCAGACACGGATCGCACTAGCGTGGTGTGATTTACAGAAGTCTCGAGTCAGGGCAACTGGGTTTAGCCGTGGCAAGAGAATGTTCTATTGAAAAGGAGGTGTTTGTAATGTGTAAAAAGATCCAGGTGAGGCTGCTTTAAGGCGGCTGACGGGCTGTCCGTCAAAGCAGCCTTGATACGATAAGACCCCAGAAGATCTATTCTGGGGTCTTTGGTTTTTATAGTAGGCGTTTTTTATGATACATTTGCCAGAGGCGATTCTTCGGCATCTTTTTTAAGCAACGATCTTTTGATCATCTTTTTCAAGCAACAATCTTTTGATCATTTTTTCTTGATATGCAAGCGTGTAGGATCCACATTGCGGGCAAGGGCATGATTCCGTCCTTTGCTTTTCAAATATTGTATTGGATTTGGGAACATCCCAACTCTTCCCACAATGCGAACAAAGAATAAGGCTTTTTGATATACCCATTTCACCACCATGAAAAAATAACACATTGAATCAATGCGAGGAGCGTATATCTATTTCATCGGGATTTTACAACCCGATCTTGAGCCCATTATTCAAATAAAGAGAAGATGTTTGTATTGGGTAAAATAGGGCAAATAATTAGAAATGCCCCGGACTTCCTTCAACCTTGAACCCTTTGAAACCCTTGCAAAATTGAAATTGCCATACGCTTATGGGCTGGCCATTCTCGTAATACAAAAATGAAGGCAATTCTTCGACGCTTTCAAAAGCTTTTCTCGCCTTAGGCGAAACAATTCCAATCACCAGAAAATCTTTTCCAAGGAAAGCTTCAGGATGGTCGATGGGGTTTTGCCAAAGATCATATTGGCTGTGTCGATCGCCATTAACTAAACCAATGGAGTAGGCTTGCGGGTGGCCTGAGCAATAAAATCCGACTTCGCCAGGTACATTCCAACTGCCTCCTGCAAGGACGGGTTCTCTGCCTGTGGAGGAGGTGATGTCTGCGCGTAATTTATCAATTTCCTTGGCGACAGAAACCCAGCCACGGAGTCTGCAAGTGGGGTCAAATTTTCGCAGAGGAAAGGGGTTGGCCTTGGTAGGGTTTTCAGCGATCAATAAAAAGAGTGGCCTTATCCATTCGCTTTGGTGCATGAAAAGCGAGATTGCAAGGCCAAGAGCAATGAAGGATGGGACAAAGAACTTGCAACACTTTAGCAGGAAGGGATTTTGCCCTGCCAGGATTTCTTGCATATGAAAAATAATAAGCACTAGACCTGAAAGATAAGCAGTCACGGGCCAGTTCATTTCTCCGCCTCCGGTCTTTGGGCTGAACCCAAAAAATACCAGGAAGGTGATTGCAGACATCCACCATAAATATTGTTTCACTGCATTTTCTTGGAGCCAGGGTCTGAAATGCCACATGGCCCAAGCCCAGAGAATAAACCAGTAACCTAGGAGGAGGCCGAATTGTTGACCGAGATAAGTAAGGGGGCCCATCCATTGAATTCTTGGGCCTTGATGCATTCCTGCCAAGGCACTGACATGATGAAAAGAAACCCAGTTGTTTTGAATATTCCAAATGAGGATGGGAAGCGAGAAAAAAGCAGCGGTGAACCCGAGTATCCACGGCCCAGGCTTTAAGAAATAGCTGCGATATTGGGGCGTGAATAGGAAAAAGCACGCCAGCGATCCTATCCATAATATCATCGTGTATTTAGCTAAAATCCCAAGGCCCACCGCTGCACCCGCTGCAAACCAAGCCCAGCTTTTATCCTCAAATAATGCCATGTATCCAAACACCAACGACCATATCCAGGCGCAAGTGTAGGGTGCATCGATCGTAATCAACGATGATGCTGCAGCAATGGGGGGCAGCGAAATTGCAATGATCACTGCAGCGAGTGAAGCTCGTGCGTTGGAAGTTGCTTTTAGTGTAAGAACAAAAATACCCCAGATAAGCAGGGTGCCACATATCACTGCGGGAAATCTTACCGCGGGCATTTCGGATCCACACAAAGCAATGCTAAGAGGGCCAAAAACTTCACGGCCCAAGCGGATAAGCCAGGAAACCAGCGGGCCTTTGCTGTAGTAACTCCAATCGAGATGGCGTGACCAATCCCAGTAATGCGCCTCATCGGGTGCAAGGTTTAATGGGCAGAAAAAAAGCAGATAGACGAGATGCAATAAACCTGAACCGAGGATCAGGGCGTAAGCGATCCATTTGATTCCGGCTTGATTATCTTGTTGATCCTTATTCATTAGTTCTCAGCAATCCTAGACAAGTTTCATAACCTTCGAGCAAAATATAGTGCAATGAATGCTTTTACGAAACCTGTTCGGGCAAGGTCAATACGGTTAAATTAGTAAAGCACAAGATAGTGGATTAAGTGGGGCTGGGGTATTTGCTGGGGATTTGAAAAGTGGTCTGGTAGGAGGTAGGCGCGTTTGGTAAAAATCGTGTAATAGTTGGAATCATCAGCTTTGTAAGCATATTGAAATAGGTTTTTTAGAGGCGATAAATCATGCGGAATCTTTTAGCTCTTGCAGCTTTTTGTGTTATTACCTTTGCAACAGTCGGGTATTTTCAAGGTTGGTATAGCTTGAAAGCAAATATTTCTACCGATGGGAATCGCAACCTCAACATTGATTTTAACACTAAAAAAATCACTTCTGACATTGGTAAGGGCACAGAGTTTGTGCAAGAAAAAATAAAGACCATCGAAGAAAACGAAAAGAAGAATGTAAAGGCCCCTGAAGAATCAGGATCTGCCCCAAAGCGTTAATCCTTTAAATAATTTATTAGTTTCAGGGCGCATGCCTCTCCAAAGGCTGTGTCGTTGATGTGTAAATCCAACTCGATGTATTCCACATCCGGGTTCAACCCTAATTTCAAGCTTTCCTTTAATGCATGATTAGCTTCAGGCCACCAGAATGGCTTGCCCAAAGCATCAAGTGCAGAGATTCCACGCAGCGGGAAAATAATCGCAGTGGCCCCTTTTGCAGAATTCGCTTTCAGGGCGATCTCTTTACCCAGTAAAGCATTTTCTTCGGGGGTTGTGCGCATGAGCGTAACATTGGAATTATGCGCGTGAAGCCTACGATTACGGAATTTTTCGGGCACCGTATCCATCGGGCCAAAGTTCACCATATCCAAAGCCCCCACTGAAATTACCTGGGGAATTCCCATAATCCCTGCCGCTGTAAGTCTTTCATTGCCTGCACTTAAAATCCCACCGACCAATTCATCCGCAAGTTCGGTGGTGGTGATATCCAATACCCCTTTGATCAACCCATCTCGAATGAAAGATTCCATGGTTAAGCCTCCGGTTCCGGTGGCATGAAAAACCAAAACTTCCCTGCCTGATTGCTCAAGAATATTGCGGCCCAATTCAACACAGGGCGTGGTGACACCAAACATCGTTGCTGCAAGTAAAGTTTTTTCCAAGTTAGGGTTGCTAGCAGGGGCATTAAGCATGCCTACCATGGCATGGGCGGCGTTTGTAAGAATTTTGGTGCTGATGCGATTGAGCCCGCTGATATCCACCACGGAATGCATCATGGTGATATCTTTGACCCCTACAAAAGGGCGAACTTGCCCGCTTGCCAAAGTGCTGACCATGATTTTCGGAACGCCAAAGGGAAGGGCTCGCATTGCAGCAGTGCCCAGAGTTGTTCCCGCAGACCCGCCCATGCCAAGCACTCCGTGAATTTTTCTTTGGTTGAAAAGCTCGAGGGCAATCTTAGCCAAACCTTTGGCAGCAGCTTCAACCGCATTGCCTCTGTTTTGTTCGAGAAGGATTTTTTTGAGGGTGGTTCCTGCAGCGATGAAAACATCTTCGCGAGAAATATCTGGAGCGAAAGAAGGGGGATTCAAAACCCCTGCATCTGCACAGATGCAATGAAATCCCTGTTTTTCAAGAAGAGATTTGAGAAACGCAAACTCGATCCCTTTGGTGTCGAAAGTTCCCGGTAGAAATACATTCATGCGCATACCTTTCCTGATAGTTCAGAGAAAGTATACGCATTTTAGTAATGTAATTGGGCTGAAAAGTTATAACAAACGAAGTTTATCAAACTTAATAGCGAATAATCGTATCAATGCTCATGCGGAAATCTTGAAGGAATTGGTTTCCTACGACCGCCCAATCCAAGCCTATACCCGATTGCACTCTTTCCGACCATTTGTAACGAAGGCCGGGCCCTAAAGTCACAACGCTTTTTCCGCCAATGGATTGACCACCAAAGTTTACGAGATCAACGCCATCAAAATTAAAAGAGCTTTGCCCGCCCTTGGTGTAGATGAACCAGTTGAAATTAACCATGGGGTAAAAGCGGTGCCAGTTTAAAATATCGTAGTCGATTTGGGCGCTAAGATTTAAATAATTGGAACGGGCATCGTTGGTTGAAATGTTCCAGTTAAGAACGCTGAGCACATCAAAGCTACCATAGGAACTGCGGCCAAAACTATGCGCTGCGGAAACATAAGGTGTAAGGGAAAGATTGCCTGTGTTTTGGAAGGCCCGTTGGGGCCCGCTGGGGATTTCAAAAGTAAGACCAGCGGCTGCCACCAAATTGTTTTTTTCATCACGCCAGAATGTCCATTTAGGCCCAAGCCATAACTCTGAAAAGCTGAGGTCACTATTGAAACCCGCTTGTTGATCAGTCGGGTTCAGCGAAATCCAGCCAAACTTGTTGATAACAAACGAAAGCCTTTCCGTGATTGCAACTCTTGCTTGGCCACCCAAGTAATTTACATTCCCGCCTTTTAGCGTATTATTGCTACTTGGAATTGTTTGATAAATATACATAGGCTTCACTTCGGTTAGAGCCCTTGGGTCTTCGAAGAGAAAAAGATTGGTGGTGGGGCTGGCGAAATTATCGAAGGCATGGTCGCTTTCAAAAAGCTTTCTGCTAGTAGTGCCCGAAAAAGGGCCATTACCCATGTACTCGCGTGCCGACTCCAGAAAATTTGGATTGTTTGTTGCTGGCCTATCTAAAGGCATGCCTGTTGAACCAGGCACATAAGGAGAATTATTACCAAACCCTGATGGAGGAGGATTACCAAACCCTGATGGGGGAGGATTACCAAACCCTGGAGGGGGAGGTGGATTACCAAACCCTGATGGAGGCGGAGGATTACCAAACCCTGATGGAGGCGGAGGATTACCAAATCCTGTAGGACGAGGGACATTGCTGGGCACCGCAGGTGGCACTCCGGGCGTTAATGCTCCTTGCGGAACCGGTGTTTGATCCACGCCCTGCGTCAGAGTGATGGGGCTGCTATTAGTTCTTATTGGTACGGAAATTGGCTGGCCTATTGCTGCGCCCCCGGCTGTCAGAGCAGGTCTACTTGCACCATTCCATACCCCTTCCTGACCATAAACAGAGTTCGAGGAAATAATAATTCCCAAACATACAACTGCTTTTTTCAGGCACCCATGATTAATCATATTAAGGTCTCCATTGGGTTTGATCTTAAAGATCTTCCGCCCAACTACTCTTTGCCACCTGATAATCCAAGGCTTTTATCACAATTTTTCAAAGCTCTTACTTGAATCTTCTGGATTACCCATTACTTGACACACAATTTCAGATAAACTATCCCAAGTGGGCGCTCTCTTAACTTCTTCTTAAGGTTTGACAAGATGAAAAAGCTTCTAATTCTAAGACTTTTAATTCTGTTGGTAATTGGGGCAAGTTTGGCAAACTTGGCTCGGGCGTGGTGGGTTAATGGTCATGCTACGCTTGTTGAAGCTGCAGCATCCGCCCTTCCAGAAGATATGCCAGAATTCTTTCGCAAGGCGGGTAAAGCTCTGGGCCATTTCGTTGGGGATCCCGATCGATGGAAAAACCCCAGTGCCAAGTTTCTTCGTGCAGGAACTTCTGCAGATCATTTTCTCGACCTTGAAGATGTGGAAGGGAAAGACCTACCCTCGGATAGGTATCAAGCGATTGAGTTACTTCAATCCATCAAAAAGCGACCCGAAAAAGTAGGCATGCTTCCCTATGCAATCATGGAAAACTACGAGCGCCTTGCCTGCGCCTTTTATGATTACAGACAAGACCCAGAGAACGAAGCCATTCGTTGGAAGTGCCTTCTCCATGCAGGAGTCATGGCTCATTACACCACCGACCTATGCATGCCTTTGCATACCACCGTAAATTATGATGGCATGAAAATAGATGGAAAGATTAAGCAGAAGGGTATCCATGCGAGGCTTGATAGCTTTCCTGAGAAGTTCAATTTTAAAGCGCTTGATCTTGCCAAGGGATTGAAGGCCAACAAAATGGATTCCGATGTGGTTTGGAATAAAGTAATCGAATCGATTCGTGATTCGCATCGCCATATTTCAACTTGTTATGAATTAGATCAGAAAAATGCCTTCACCGCACCTACCGAGGAAAGCAGAAAGTTTGTCACGGAACGCTGCAGGATGGGCGTTCAATTAACCATGGATATTTGGTACAGCGCCTGGCTCAAAAGCGCAACCATGCCCAAGCCCTATTAAAAAAAGAACCCCTGAGGTAGTCAGGGGTTCTTCTCGCCCAAGGAGTATAAAAAAAGAACCCCCGAGGGAGTCGAGGGTTGTTTTCGCCCAAGGAGTATAAAAAAGAACCCCCGAGGGAGTCGAGGGTTCTTTTCGGGCGGGGGGGTACAACTAAAAAGTTATTTCCATGCCAAGCGTGATACCTTGCAACCATAGGTCGGTACTGTTGAAGCTAAAAGTAGGTTGGCCATGTCCAACATTAAGGTCGATGGTGGAACCGGGCCTCGAAACACTCGACCAATAAATAATGTTGTAACCAACATAGCCTTTAACACAATCTCTGAAAGCATAGCCCACATTTACACCTAACTCTGGCACAAAGGTAAACTTCTCCTTCGAGTACTGCCCGATATTCGTATCCGCAGCTAGGAATCCCGTGGGAGCAGTCGAAGATAAATTCCCAGAGGTGGAATTCGTAATCCCGGTGATGTTCACCGATTGCTGAGTTCCACCGATCGCAAGTTTAGGCAAAGCATTAACAAACCATTTGTCTTTGCGCAATTCAATACTTGCACCAACCTGACCACCGTAAAAATCACTCGTGGTTTTAAAACTATCCGTTGAACTAGAGATGACAGGCCCGGGTAGGGGATTGAAAGAACTTCCCGTGATATCGAGGCTCTCTTTTAAGCCAAGGTATCTGAAGCCGAACAACCCATCTACCGACATGGAAACGCCACTGATGAAGTTGTGCCTAAGGTTTCCTTCTGCGCCCCAAAGCTTACTATCAAAGCGGGAAGAAAAAGATCCCGCAGTAGTTGAAGGGGCAGAAAGAACCAGCGCGGATTGATTTCCCGTAACCGCATTCGTGAAAGGCCTTGCGAGTAAAGGCGCGCCTGGCGAAGAAAGATCGATTTGATCCACCTGGGTTTCTAAAAACAGGAAGTTCGCTTCGAATGCGAGATTGTGTTCTCTGGAAAGCCAGTAAATCATGTCGAACCTTGCGCCACTTCTTAAATCTCCTCCGTAGGAGTTGTCGCCGAAGAGAGTGTTCGTTCCTGGTGCGTTAAGAATACCTGTTGTTCCCGAAGTGGAAAGTGGCGCAACTTTGTCACCTTTCATCCACCAAAGAAGGTACTCAGCACTAAAGGAAAAGCGTTCGGTATCTGCAGGGTGCTTGGGGATTTCCAAAAGGGGCTCGACTTCGCCTTCCTTTGGAATTGCTTCCTTGCCGACATCGAGGACAATTTTTTTTGCCTCTTGTGGCGCGTTTAAATCAGTAGGTAATTTGGTGGGAATCTCATCTGCAATCAATGCTGATGAACTTACCCCCAATGACAATGCCAATACGAAACTCCATTGCTTGCGCATGGAAAGATCCTCCCTTAAAGACACACCATCATCCTTGACGGCATGTTGAATTTGAACCCTGACTGTCAGATTCCCCCCGGAACCAGTCAAGGTTTTATGTCTACTTTGTAATTCGACTTTGTGGTTCCGATGGAATCATCTGAAAAGGTGATAGGCCTTGTAGGAATTATGCCGGGCGAGCAATTAATCCGTTGATCCACTAGAAAAGGCACGGTCGCTATTTCAGTTAAAGGTGTAATGTTCCGCAAAGTTTGCCAAGTTTGTAGCATAATAGGTGACTTTTCCGATTATGCAGGGTATATTGAACCCCCTTGCCAGTAACTTAAGGAAGAAATGAGCGTATGGAACCGAATAATCCTCTCAACCCGTTGGACCCTAAACAGGTGAAAGCCGCATTCAAGGCGTTCAAAAAGCGCCTGAAACTTACCCAATTGGATGAAGATTCGAAGTTGGGTCGGTCCCCGATGACGGGAGGCAGTCATTCTTCCATCGTTGCGATCCAACCCCCATCCGAGTTTTCACATGAAATCTGGCAGGAGTTGGTCAAGCAGGGGAAATTGAAGCCCGCGGGCAGGAGTATGTATGAATTGGTCAAAGAACTTTAACTCTAAGGTAAGTCATGAAAAAATCTATTTGGTCTCTTTCGGTTGCAGGTGCTTTGTTTATTTCTCAGGCCCATGCTGAATCTTGGACAAGCTTTCGCGGCCCCACAGGCGATGGCCATGTCAAAGGCGAAAAACTTCCCGACTCCTTCAAGCCGGGTCAGGAATTATGGAAGCAAGCCATTCCAGGCAAAGGCTGGTCAACTCCTGCGGTTGTTGCAGGAAAAATCTTTCTCACCACCGCAATCCCCACTGGCGAAGGCGCAATGGTGAATCAATCCCTTGAAGCCATGTGCCTAAATGTAAGCGATGGCAAGGTTGTTTGGAAAACCCCCATCTTCGAACAAAAGGCCGAGACCGCACCTAAAATCCATGGCAAAAACAGTCATGCCAGCCCTTCACCCATCTGGCATGAAAACAAGATTTATGTCCACTTTGGCCATATGGGTACAGCATGCCTCGATGAACAAGGGAAGATTCTTTGGAAAGTTCCTGGGTTATATACCAAACCAGTGCATGGCAACGGTGGTTCGCCTATTCTTGTGGATGACATGCTGATTTTTAGTTGTGATGGAACTGATGCTCAAAAGGTTGTTGCGATTAAAATCAAAGATGGGTCGTTGGCGTGGAGTACCGATAGGCAGGCGAGCCCGACTAAGCCTTTCTCGTTTTCGACTCCTGAACTTATCGAAGTGAATGGCAAGAAAATGGTGATCAGTTCTGCAAGTGACATGGTGGGCGCTTATGATCCTAAAACAGGCAAGGAAATCTGGCGTGTTAAATATAAAGGGTACTCTGTCATACCTAAGCCTTTGTTTGCGAATGGTTTGGTTTTTATCTCAACCAGTTATGACCGCCCTGTTCTTTATGCCATCAAGCCCGATGGTAAAGGCGATGTGACCGAAACGCATGTTGCATGGAAGCTTGAGAAAAACATTCCTCATACTCCTAACCTGATTGCAGAAGGCCCTGATTTGTTCATGGTTGCAGATAACGGCATGGCGAGTTGCGTGGAAGCTGCAACGGGTAAAGTTCATTGGGGCCCCGAGCGTATTGATGGCGCTTACTCTTCTTCACCCGTGATTTCCGATGGTAAGATTTATTTTCAGAATGAAGAAGGAAAAACCACTGTGGTTAAGGCAGCTAGAACTTTCCAGAAAATCGCAACTTCAGACATTGGCGAAAGAACGCTGGCTTCTTTTGCAGTTGCAGATGGTAAGCTGTTTGTAAGAACTGAAAAGAGTTTGTTTGCGTTCACCCTTAAAAGTTTGGCTTCCAGATAGTCTTTTCATTCAAATAAAAAAAGGAGCCAGGGATTACCCCTGACTCCTTTTTGTTTTAACTCATGCTACTAGCTCTTTTTCACAAGGATATAATCTTTGGAACCATCAGGCGTTTGAACCTGAAATAAAACACCTTCATCATAACTGGCTTTGTCCGTAAGATTCTTGACCTCAGAAGCAGATTTGACTTCCTTCTTATCGACTTTCATGATTACCATGCCAACCCTCAACCCTGCTTGATACCCCAAGCTTTCACGATCCATTTTAATGATCACCACGCCTGTGGTGCCTGGCTTGTAACCAAATTTATCTGCAAGGTCATCATTAAGCTGGCCTACTTCAACACCTAGTTTGTCAAGGTTGGTATCGCCTTCAATGTTGGGCTTATCTGGCGATTTAGGGTTGATGCGCGACATCCCGAACTGCTTGGGTTGTTCCACAATCGTGATATTCACCTTGAGTTCCTTACCATCGCGAACCACTTTAAATTCCGAGGCTTTTCCCAAGGGTAAAGCAGCTACCGAAAACTGGAGATCTTTGCTGTCCTTGATTACTTTGCCTGCAACTTCAATGATAATGTCGCCCGATTGAATGCCACCTTTGCCTGCAGGGCCATCTTCCATCACTTGGGTGATGATCACTCCTTTAGGATTTTTTAATCCGAGTTTCATGGCTACCTGCTCGTCTTCAATATCTTTGATTCCAACGCCCAGGTAACCTCTGCGAACAATCCCGTTTTTCAGCAATTGCTCTTTTATGGTTTTTGTAAGGTTTGAAGTGATGGCCATGCCTACACCTTGAAACCCACCGGATCGGGTTTTGATTGCAGAGTTCACACCGATAACTTGGCCATCGAGATTAACTAAAGGCCCGCCACTATTGCCCGGATTAATTGCTGCATCGGTCTGCAAGAAATCTTCGTAGAAGTTTAGCCTAAGGCTGCGACCCTTGGCGCTGATAATGCCCGAGGTTACTGAACCTGTGAGGCCAAAGGGTGCGCCTAATGCTAGAACCCGATCGCCAATTTCTGAGGCATCCGAATCACCAAACTCCAATGCTGGAAGATTCTTGGCGTTAATCTTTACGATGGCGAGATCGGTCTTAGGATCGCCTTTGATCTCGGTCGAAGTAAATTTTCTGCCATCGTTTAAGGTGATTTCTACTTTATCTGCGCCTTCGACCACATGATTGTTGGTAACGATTACGCCATTGGATTCAACAATAAAGCCTGAGCCAAACCCGCCCTGGCTTTCATCAGGTCCTTCTTCACTTCGTTTTTTAAACTCTTCGAAAAACTTTCTGAATTCTTCAGGGATCTGCGGATTCTCTTGCCCTTGATTCTTTCTCTTGGGTCCTTGATCTTTTAATCGCATGGGTTTTGCCTTCGCTTCAATGCTTACCACGGAAGGCAGCACTTTCTTTACCACATCGCGATAAGACACGATATCTTTGCCTTTGGTAACCGCAGGGGCTGCCGATTGACCCTGAATCCAAGGCGAAATTACAAAACCTGCTAACCCTGAAAACATTAATGCGAGCACAAATAACTTTTTCATAAAGCTCCTTTTTATTATGTTGCTAAGTCGCTTTTCCTTTAAGCAGAGTATTCTCTGCCTATACGATACCAAATAAAACGCTGTTTATACAGTACGAACCGATCCTTCATAAAGTTCTACCACTAGGAAAATTATCCTATTTCTTCCTGTTCCATCTAATTCATGGAACTTAATTTCATTAATAGTCATCAAATATTACAGAAATTAATTTTTGACCATGGAAAATACTCTCTTTTTACTGAGAATAAGCCTTATACTTCATTGGCTTGGGAAGAAATTTAAAGCATGGCGAGTGAAAATAAGCATTTGCAGGAATGTGATCCTCTTAAAGATTGCCAGTTAGCCATCGGATATCATTTTAATGATACCGATCTGCTGAAATCGGCACTTACCCATGCATCGGGAGTTGATTCGCGCCTTGCTTCAAATGAAAGGCTGGAGTTTCTTGGCGACTCCATTCTGGGATTGATTTGCTGTGAATATCTTTATCACCGGTTTCCTGATTTGCAGGAAGGTGATATGACTAAAATAAAATCAGTAGTGGTGAGCAGGCCTACTTGTGCAAAAGTTAGTGAAGACTTGAAGTTGGGTGCGTTTATGGTTCTGGGCAGAGGCGTGGCTTATAATACCCATACGATTCCTGCCAACATTCTTGCAGATGTTTTTGAAGCTATCCTAGGCGCAATTTATCTGGATGGCGGTTGGAGCGCTGCTAAAGATTTTGCATTAAGACAACTTACTTCCCTCATCGAGGAAGTTGCGGGCAGCGATTTGAAAAATAACGCAAAGTCTTTGTTGCAGCAAATTGTGCAGCGGGAATTCGGTGCAACGCCTCAATATGTTTTATTAGATGAAAATGGCCCCGATCATAGCAAGTGCTTCATGATGGCTGTAACCATTCAGGGGAAAACCTACAAGGGAGCCTGGGGCAAAAACAAGAAAGATGCTGAACAAGCTGCTGCGTGTAATGCTCTTTCTCAAATCCAAAACCAGACTTCAGAATCCAAGTAAGGTTGAAGCCATGCCCATGAAACCTTACAAAGTTCTTTGCCTTCAGCCCTCTTGTAAGAACTTTGCTAATTTTAAAATTGCATCGCGCTGGAGTGATGGTGGCGTGGAAGAGTTGAAAACCTATGCCCTTACTTGTGAAAAATGCCTTAGTGCAGCTTTTACCCAAAGTTTTGAAAAACATAAAAGTTGCAGGACCATCTCGGGTGAAGTATTGGAATCACCCATGATATTTGAACTTCATACAGGAAGACATTCCAATCAACTTGTCCGCAGAACAGATCTAGAAGCGTCTTTTGTTTCTTAGAATATAACCGGAAGTCTGCTGATGAATCTTATACTCACGATTATGCTTGGGGCTTTACCCATGCAGATGACCACCAAGCCTGCGTTTCATGCGCATAATGATTATCTTCATGCACGCCCGCTTTTCGATGCGCTTGACCAAGGTTTTGATAGCGTTGAAGCCGATGTTTTTCTCTCTAAGAATGATTTATTAGTGGGGCATTTCTTCTGGGAAATCAAACCCGAACGCACCTTGGAAAGCCTCTACCTTTTACCCCTTTCCAAACTCCACAAAGAGGGCAAGCTTAAAAATATCTGGCTCATGGTAGATATTAAATCCAACGAAGCAGAACTCTCCGCAATGCTACTCGATCAGCAACTTCGTCGTTACCCAGGGCTTTTTTCCAAGGTTGGAGAAAAAGATAATGCCCCCGTAAAAGTGTTGCTTTCAGGAAACATGCCCCGTGAATGGGTCTGTTCCGGGAAAAGCAATTTGTTGAGACTTGATGGCAGAGAGGGCGATCTCGGAAATAAGGAGCAGGCTGAAATCTTCCCCTGGGTCAGTGTGCCTTGGTCCAAGCATTTTTCTTGGCTGGGCAAAGGCCCCATCTCTGAAATTGAAAAAAACAAACTCAAAGCGATGGCTTTGAAAGCTGCATCTGCAAAACAGCAATTAAGATTCTGGGGTGCACCAGATGTTCCTGAATGTTGGAAAATTCAAGCCGAATCTGGTGTGCAACGCATAGGCACCGACAACCTCTCCGGCCTTGCCAAACAAAAATTCAACTAAGGTTCATACCGCTACTGGTTTCTTTTCTGCCATGGGAAGTGCATAAATAAAGGTGCCTTCTTTTTTAGTACCCACACTTAGGCAGATGAAATGCTCATCCTTGATGCAAGCACTCACTGTTTCTATGTCGTTGCTGATATCGATCGTGTATTGCAATTTTAGATCAGGCCAAGTGTATACATAAACCTTGTTTCCCCCGCCTGCAAAAAGGTAGTTTCGTTCCGCAAGATAAAGCCCCGTGATTTCATGGGAATGCTCAAGCGAATGGGTTTCTTTTCCAGAGGTGATATCCCAGATTTTTACAAGCCCATCGGTTCCAGAAGTGATTATTGTTTTACTGTTCTCTGCAGCAATAATCCGCCATACTTTCCCAGGATGATTTCCCAAATCTGTTTTAGTTTTTGTTTCGAGGTGCCATATCTGCACCTTCCCATCCCAACTACCAGTGGCAATCCATGCTCCCGTGGGCCCGAATGCGAGGGTGTAGGTGATTCTACTTTCTGCAGTAAAAGTGTGGGAGCACTCTCCTGTTTTAAAATCCCAAATTTTGATGAGCCCATCGCATGCACACGAAGCAATTTTTGAAGAATCTTTTGAAAATGCAACGCTGTTGATACTTGATTTGTGCCCTTTTAATTCTTTCACCAAGGTGTTGGTGTCAAGGTTCCAAAGCGAGATGGCGTTGGTGTCTGCGCCAGTTGCAGCTAATGGGCTTTCAAGAGGCGCTAAAGTTGCACAAGCTCCGCCATATTCTTTGCCAAAAGTTGTGATCAGGGCACCTGTTTGAATATTCCAAACCGCAGGGCCGAATGATCCATTAGAGATACCCATAGTCTTTCTTGAAGCATTGGTTTTAAATAGCATTGAGCCGATGGAAATTTCACGCACCGGGCCCATATGGTGCTGGGGAGATAATTTGTGAATAAAGGTTGGCGCAGAGATTTTGAGCGGCCAGGGATCTTGATCCTTCACTTCAGGTTTTGATACCAAAGCATAGCTTAAATACGCCAGCCCCAATCCTGCTGCACTTCCTCCCAATAGTTGTCTGCGCGATAACAAAGGCTTTATTAAGCTCGACTTTTCTAAATTCTTAACGAATTCCTTGCAGTCTTTCCAGCGACTTTGTGGCTTCTTTGATAAAGCTTTTTCGACCACTGCCTGTTGATCTTCAGATAATAGTTGAAGGTTGGGCGTTCCCCGGAGGTGCCCTGCAACCATTTCCGCAGCGGTGCCCTCGAAGGGCAATTTTCCCGTTGCAAGTAGGCAAAAAGTGCAAGCAAGGCTGTATTGGTCGCTTTGCCTGTAGGTTTTTCCATCAAAGAATTCAGGGGCGGCATAGGCTAGAGTCAGGGTTCCAGTATGGCTGGTCATGGTATGTGAAAGTAATCGGGCGAGCCCAAAATCGCCAACCTTCAGCACACCTTTTACCAAAAGAAGATTTTGTGGCTTGATGTCACGGTGCTGAATACCCTGATTGCCTATGCCGTGTTGGGGATCGTTAAGGAAATCAATCGCGGTTGCAGCTTGGTGCATGAAGGGGAGTAAGTCTGAAAAAGGAAGGTGCGAGCCCCCGGACTTTTTGATCGCATTGAACGAATCGAAAAGCGTGCCATCTGCAAGTTCCATCAGCACGAATAAAAAGTTTTCTGTTTCCTTGAGTTCAAAGATTTTCAAGAGATTGGGATGATTCATGGCTTGAAGCCAAGCCAGTGTTGTTTTCTCAACTTCGGTCGATCTTTTATCCTTGGGCAATATTTTGATCGCCAGCGATGGGCTGGATTCGCTTTTGCCCTGCCAAACCTGACCAAACCCACCTTGTCCAATTAGTTTTTCCAGAACCACACCGGGGATCGGTTCATCCCCGCTAGCGAATTGATAAAGAAATTGTGGTTTGGTATTAGCTTCTTCAGAATTGCCACCATCCGAAAGCCAGGCCATTTTCTTTAATGCGCCCAAGCGCTTGCGAACCGCTTCTTGAAGATGGGGTTTGTCTTTGCAGATTTCTTCAACACGGGTGGTAATGTTGCCTTGGCCCTCGCTTTCGTGGGCATGAATTAAATGATCAATTTCTTCCAAATCTTTGGGCGACATAGTCGGTATGGTCTCGACTCACTGGTTCATAGACATCAATATTCATCTATTTTGCTCGGTATTGCAAGTAAACCTTGCATATTATAATGTTGTGAATTGATAGTAGCCCTAGGGTTTTGTAAGATAATATCAATGAAGAACCTGCACTTTAATACAGTGCTTGGAATCTTTATTCCTTGGGGAATAGTGTAACGGTAGCACAACTGCCTCTGGAGCAGTTTGTCTAGGTTCGAATCCTAGTTCCCCAGTTTTATCTAACGCAAATCTCTTCCCCTAATAGATGCTTCAAAACCCTTTGTTATAAATCTTTTATGGCCTTAATGGTGTATGTAGCGCGAGATGCCCTGGTTCGATGGATTTAGAGCTAAATGGGAGTTCCTATAAATAGGCTAAGGGCAAAGAAGGCCCTAGCATAATCCTCATTCTTTCGAGGGATTTGGTCTTTTTCTGCAGTTTTAGGTTTGAACCCATCTTCTTTCTCGTCTACAATTAAAGCGTATTTGTTTCTTCTACTATCAAGGTCTTAGTCATGTTCAGGCGAAAAGCTTTCACGCTTATCGAATTATTAGTGGTTATCGCAATTATTGCGGTATTGATTGGCTTGCTATTGCCTGCGGTTCAAAAAGTTCGTGATGCAGCTAACAGAATTCAGTGCACCAATAACATTAAGCAGATTTCTCTTGCCTTGATGAATTATGAAAACACTAATCAGATGTTCCCCCTGGCCTACACCAACAAGTCAGCTCCGGTTATTCGCTGGCATAATTGGGTTGTATTTCTTCTGCCTTATTTGGAAGAAGGCAACCGATTAGCTTCCTACAACTATAATTATGATTGGTGGGTGCCGCCTAATCAAGACATTGTAAAAGCCAACCTTAAGATTTTTAATTGCCCTACAACCCCTTTGCAACCGCGTATGCAAAATAAACCCGAGACGGTTGCGGTTCCCACTCCCTCTGGGATGCAAGTGGTAGATAAACAAGGCGCATGTGGCGATTACTTCGCTCCTACTGGTGTTTTTTGGGAAATCAACAACGAGCTTCCTGTTGCTGATCGTTTTCCCGCTGGCACTGATCTTCGGGGCGCTCTTTGTTGGCATGGCCAAGATACTACGACTTCCCCACCATGGGCTTTCAATTATTCCAACCGCATGAACGATATCATAGATGGTACCAGCAATACTATTTTGCTGGCTGAATGTGCAGGGCGTGAGGATGTTTGGCGCGGTAAAACCATGATGCCAGCGGTATACACTGGAACGGTTCGAGCCAGAGCCCGTGGCGGTGCTTGGGCCACGACCGATAATGCCCATGGCATCGGCCAGCGTACTCCTTGGCATGCCTCAACGGGAACTATTCCGGGTACTATGAAGATAAATAATTCGAACGAGTGGGGCCATAATTTCTATAGCTTCCATAACGGCGGGTCTATGTTTGCCTTCACCGATGGCTCGGTTCGTTTTCTTAATGAAAACACTTCCCTTAAAAATCTTGCAAACTATGTCACTCGTGCGGGCGGC
>QWPF01000034.1 GCA_003671255.1 Planctomycetota bacterium
CTGCTAGTTTCAATTCCCTTCCTTTGGCCCTTATCTCGTTAGTGCTATTTGGCATTGGTTGGGGCTTCTTTGATTGCAATAACATGCCCATCCTTTCGCAGATTGTTGGCCCCAATCTTCGTGCAACAGGCTATGGCGTCATGAATTTAGTAAGCATTAGTTGTGGTGGTTTTGCAGACTGGGGCTTCGGGGTATTGCAAGATCGACAAGTTTCTTTAAACATGATATTTAGTTTGTTTGCAAGCTTGGCGTTGTTTTCAATGATGTTGGTATTATTGATTCAACCGCGTGAAGATAAAGACCTAGTAATTGGGAAGGGAAAATTATGACTCATTTGTTGAACGGTTTGGTTGCTGCTACTCACACCCCTTTTAAAAAAGATGGTTCGCTTAACCTTGATGGGATTGAAAAAATAGCTGCGCACCTATCTTCTAATAAGGTTGATATCGCATTCATCGGGGGTAGCACTGGTGAAAGTCATTCCTTGAATGTTGAAGAAAGAATGAGCCTTGCAAAGCGATGGTTTGAAGTTGTAAAGGGCACCAAGTTAAATGTTGTAGTGCATGTGGGATCTAATTGCTTGGAAGATGCCCGCACGCTTGCAAAGCAGGCGCAGGAATTAAAAGCATTAGCGATATCAGCTCTTACGCCATCGTATTTTAAACCTAAAAATGTCGAAGCTTTGGTGGAGTGCTGCTCGTTTATTGCGAGTGCCGCCCCGAATTTGCCATTTTATTATTATGATATTCCCACGATGACAGGCGTTAATTTATCCATGCCTGAGTTTTTGGAACGTGCTGAGAAATCCATTCCCAATCTGAAGGGATTAAAGTTTACTAATGTGGATTTCATGTCTTTTCAATTATGCAGTCAGATGGCAGGTGGTAGGTTTGAAATCTTGTGGGGCGTGGATGAGATGCTATTGCCCGCTCTCTCCGTTGGTGCGCATGGTGCGGTGGGTAGCACCTATAATTTCGCAGCACCTATTTATCATCGCATTATCGAAGCATTCAAAAAGTTCGATTTCGAGACTGCCCGCAAAGAGCAGCTTCGTTCCATTAAATTGGTGAATATACTTGTAAAGCGGGGATACATGGCAAGTGCCAAGGCCATGATGGGAATGCTGGGCGTGGATGTTGGTTCACCCAGACTTCCCAATGTTGCTTTAAAGCAGGAAGAACTTTCAAGCTTAAGGTCGGATCTTGAAAAAGAAAGTTACATCTAAGGTTTAAGGCATGTCGGGGGTGTAACCCAAAACCAGATTGAAATTCGCACTTAGTTCTTTGAGTTTAGAGCCTGGAATTGGAGCGAAATCAACCGTGATGCTCTGCCTTTGCTTATTATCTTTGACGCTTTGATAAATTCCATCTTTATCGTTCTTTGGTTCACCTTTTACATAGCACTGGGTGCTTAGAAGCGCCTTCCCTGCAACTTTGATTTTGAAATGAATGTGCGGGGTTCTGCCTGGGTACGCAACAGGTTTGATGGTGCGGAAATAATACTCACCAGAAGAAGCGGTGGCAAATCTTCCGAAACCCTGAAAGTTAGAATCTTGCTTTGCTTTGTTGCTGGTTTTGGAATGCAAGTATGCGCCATTGTTATCGCATTGCCAGATTTCCACCACAGCGTTTTTAATCGGGGAGCCATTGGCATCAAGAATCTTGCCTGCAATATGAGTGATCTGACCCACTGCAGGAGTGATTTTGTCATTGATGATAATAAGATCGTTGTCGGTATCGAGGGGCAATTTATCAGGGTAGAAGGGGCCATCAGTTTGGTTTGGAGTCAAAGTAAGTTGGTCTGCAAACAAGCCTGGTACGGTGTAATAAGAGCCAGCGAGAATGGAGGAGCTTAAAAACATTCTGCGATTAAACATGGTAATGGCCTTTCAAAAGAAATCGGTACTTGTGTTACTTTACCTGATCAGAACGACAATGCATGAATTATTCATGAGAATCGGGTTCTTTTTGTGGGTGAGAAAACTTGAAGTTGGTTTGAAGTATGAGCCAAATGGCGAAGCAGAGTGTTCCTAGAGGAAGCGCAGAGAGAAGAACAGGCAAATGGTTTCTTAGCGGGAAAGTGAAGTTCTGCCAACCTAAGACGAGAATCAAAACGAGTGAGGTTAGCAACAAAGGCTCTCCCTTGTTCCAAGTCTTTCGTTCAATCCAGGCCCAACCTAAAAAGGGGGCTATGAAAGCGAAGGTTGGAAACTCTGAAGCCGGGCCAAATAATAAAACCCAAACCATACCCAAAGCGATTGATCGGAAGGTGAGTTCGACTTTGTCTGTTGCCTTGGTTCTCCAGAAAAGAACTAGGGCAGTAGTTGCAAACCCTGTTAGCAATTGAAGTAGCTTGTAAAGGGAATTGGTTGGGATGCTCCATAATTGATCATTGAAATTCCCCGGGTGTAATTGCTCTTGGAGCACAAGCCAGCCGTACCATGCATCCCGGAACCCCGGCCAACGCAAACCTTTTGTTTCTTGAAGATGGTCATACCAAGAATGATATTCTGCTAGTACGAATGTGGTGGGTGAGGTGAGGAAAGGGAAAAGTAATAACAAAGCGATTGCGAGGAGAAGTTTGGGTAGTAAAGGAAATGGCCTGATTAAAACAAGCAGAGCAAGTATGGGAAGGACGGTGCTTTTGATGATGAAAGCGAAGGCGAGAAAGAAAGCTGCACGATTGTTTTTCGCTTCTATAAGATCGGTTGCTCCAAGAAGAATCAGGCCAATTATAAAAGCGTTGCATTGGGAGTTCCATATGCCACTAAGTGCTGCAAAAAGACTGATGATAAAAAAGCGGCCCCAGTCTTTATTGTTCGTTGAACCATGAAAGAGCAAGGTTTTTCTGAAGCGGTTACAGCCCAAAATAAAAACAACGATCGAGCAAAAATTCCAGAGGATTGCGCCTAGAGTAATTCCCATAAAGGTGAACGCTGAGAAAAAGATCGCTGCAGTGGGAGAGTAGCGGTAATGATCAATCCCGGGATGAAATTGGTAGATGTCTGCTTGCAGCCACCAGCTTATCCCCGCTTGAAAGTAAACCGGAAATACAGAATGGCTCGTTGGTTTAAGAATAGTTTTTACAGTTAATGCAATAAAAAGAGTAATCCAAAGAGTGATAGCAATGCGTTGGGCTAGGGGAAGCGAAAAGAAAAAGCGCCAACTTGCTGTTTTGGAATCAGTCATTCTGTTTCAGCGGTGCTTTCTATTTAAAGCGATAAAGAAAAAGCCAGGTAAACAAGCTGATGTACCTTTGAGTATGGAAGGTATTATGAATTAATCAGAAGATGGTGGGAAGAGGGAAGTTGATGAATCAGGGTTTACAGACACATTTTTCGAGAGCGAAGAACATACCCATCTTCGGGCATGGGCAGTCGCGGAAATACATGATTCCTAGATAAAGCCCGGGTGCGATCTCCCTTACTTCATCACGGGCCTTTTGAGCCCATTTCGGCCCGCTCGCATAATCAAATATCACCGATGGTTTACCATCCAACCAGCTTTCCTCGTTGGCAATTGATGCAGCAACCATCTGCTTTTTTCCAACTTGGTTCAGCATGAGGGCTTCCTTGGTGTAGATGTTTTTACCCTTCCAAACCAAGCCGATGGTTTCACTTCTTAATTTGTGTCCAAACTTATTGGGTTTAGGAAAAGCTTTGCCTTTCAAGTAGCCATCGGTTGGCTCAAAAACTTTGCCATTTCTGTAAAGTTCCTCTAATTGAGAAGCACTCATCTTTCCTAGGGAGTCAATATTAAGAGTGGTCTGCGCCTTAAGGGGTAGGGCAAGAACAACAGTTGCAATCAAAGTTGCGTAGTAACAATGGTTCAAGGTAGTGCTCTCTAAAAACAAAGGTTCCCTGTAATTTTCGGAAGAAAGCATGGATAAGTTTTAAAGATTTGTGGGTGGGAAAGGAATCTTGATTGGCGCTGGGTGTCATAATCGCTAGAAGCGAAAACATACAACCAAGAGGAGATCAAGAATTCGATTTTGGGTTTTGATAAAGTCGACTTGCGATGAACCCAAGGGCTGCAATGGTTGCAAGGCCCACTACGATGCCCAGCCAAGGGGTTTGTATGAATTGATTGCGATCGGGGGATTTTGAAACCAAAATGTTTTGATTGTTGGTGTCTGCAGGATTTAGTTTTGGAATGATCAGCGGGGTTGAAGAAAGGTGGCCTGCGCCATCATTGACAATGATCTTGTATTTGCCTGGAAGAGGAACTGGAGCTTGGAGTTTGCCTTCTTTGTCGGTTTTTTCAGAGAGGATTTTTTCTCCTGCCTCATTTTCAATCGTTACAAGTGCACCGGAAGCAGGGCTATCATCATGAAAAAAAGTCTCGATATGAATTTGATTGTTTTTGAGGCGGACTTCCACCCCCATTGCATGGGCTAATACCAGTGCGGGGAATAACGAAAACAAAGAAATTGCAGTAAATAATAAGCGGTAATGCAAAGAGCAACCCCTAAGGTTTTAGTAAAACATTGCGCAAAGCAATATTCAATCGAGTGGCACGATCATGCCATTGATAATAAACTTTTGTCGGGCGGGGGCAAGCAAATATCACTTCGATCCATCATGATCATTTTCTTTCGGCTTATGACATGGTATTGTGTAAAAATCATACCTTCGTTTTAGGAAGAGGAAAAACCATGCATGAGTTATCAATCCACCCCAACAGGCGAAATATTATTGCAGGTGCAGCAGGCTTTTTAGCTGCAGCGCTGGTTTCTGAAATCAAAGCCGAGGGCGAGGCAGAATACTTTCCCTCGATTGATACCCACACCCATTTTTACGACCCAACCAGGCCGCAGGGTATACCTTGGCCGGGCAAGGGTGATTCGGTTCTTTATCGCAAGGTGATGCCCGCTGAATTTCAAAAGCTGACCGCTCCTTACAATGTGAAAGCTACCATCATTGTGGAAGCGAGCGCCTGGGTGGAAGATAACCAATGGCTTTTGGATCTTGCGAAGGCGGATAAATTTATTGCGGGGATAGTGGGCAGGCTGGATCCCGCTGACAAAGAGTTTTCCGCACATTGGAAACGCTTCGCCAAGAATCCACTTTATGTAGGCATACGCGTCAACCACTCAGATTTGCAAAAAGGCTTGGAAGATAAAAGTTATCTTGAGAACCTGCGCATGATTGCAAGTGATCAAAGGCAGTTAGATGTCAATGGCGGGCCCGCCACCACTGTTGATGTTGCCAAGCTTGCAAAGCTTATTCCCGATTTAAGGATTGTGATCAACCATGAGGCGAATCTGGTGATCGATGGCAAGGAGGTTCCAAAAGATTGGTTAGAAGGAATGCAGTTGGCGGGAAGTAATAAGAATGTATTTTGCAAGGTGTCAGCATTGGCGGAAGGAACGAGAAAAACGATGGGTGATGCGCCTAAAGAAGTGGAGTTTTATAAGCCTGTGTTGGATTCGCTTTGGAATGTATTTGGTGAAGATAGGTTGATTTTTGGAAGTAACTGGCCTGTAAGTGTAAGGGCAGCAACTTACGGAACACTGCATAAAATCGTGCACACTTATTTTTCGAGCAAGGGAAAAGTTGCAGCAGAGAAGTACTTCATGAAGAATGCAATTGCAGCATACAGGCCCCCAACCCGGGGATAATTATTACAAGTGAATGCTGGATCATTGGTTTACATGCACGACTTTTGCAGGCGGGAAGCCATTGAAGTGGGTGCTGCTTGCATTGGAATAGGCGCCTATGTTTTCGCTGTAAAGAAATTCATCGAGTTCGAGGTCGGGCAGGTTTTCAGCAAGGCTAAGGGTATCAAGGTCATCGGCGGTGGGGCCGA
The DNA here is from genome assembly GCA_003671255.1 of Planctomycetota bacterium. GTDB lineage: Bacteria > Planctomycetota > Planctomycetia > Gemmatales > Gemmataceae > UBA969. Next base: position 5,808 of record QWPF01000034.1, read on the forward strand.
AAACCGCACAAAGCTGCTGGGGCCCTTTTTTGAAGCTCTTCATGTGGTAGATGCAATGGTCGAATATGATACCCGAATAGGTATGGTAGACGCCATCATTGACATAATAACAAAGCTTATCATTGCGCAAAGCCTTACCAATGATTTTCGAAACAGCGGTACCAGCAGAGGCTACTAAAAAGCGCCCGGGCTCTGCAAGAATCTCGATATCCTTAGGGAAGAGCCTATCAATTTCGTGGTTGATGCTTTTTGCAAGTACGCTAATATCAGGCACGCTATCATCGTAAAGGGCGGGGAAGCCGCCGCCTATATCTAAAAGCTTGAGATTGTATCCCGCAGTTTTAGCTTCGGAAAAGATACCCGCACAAAGATGTAATGATTGAATATAGTTTTGTGGATTCGTGCACTGGCTGCCCACATGAAAAGAAAGCCCCTCTACGGTAAGACCATGATCGTGGGCAAATTTGATCAGGGCGACAGATTCGCCAGGCAGGGCGCCAAACTTGCTCGAAAGCTCGACCATCGAGCCCGTGTTCGGAACACGCACACGAAGTGCAAGCCCCGCATGAGGTGCATATTTCGCGATTTTTAAAACTTCTTCGTGGTTGTCGTAGGTGACAAGAGGTTTGTACTTATCTAAATCTTTGAGTGTTTCCACGGGCTTGATTGGGTTTGCATAGATGATGCGATTCCAAATGAAATCCTGTCTTTGCTTTGCGGGAAGATGCGCAATCAGATCGTGAACGGTGTTGAACTCTTGAATACTTGCGACATCAAAACTGCTGCCCAGTTTGTAAAAAGTTTCAACTATTGCAGGGTCGCTGTTCACCTTCACTGCGTAGTAAATCTGAACCCTGGGGAAGTTCTTTCGAAACAGTTTGTAATTCTTGATGAGTTCCTTGTGATCCACGATGAACAGTGGGGTGCCATGGGTCTTTGCAAGTTTGAGAAGAGATTTTTGATCCATGGATGAATGCTCACAATCTTAAATTTAATTCGTCTTTGATACTTACATAAATGATAGGGGCTGAAGTTTATTTTAAAAAAACAGCCCCGCAAAAGATTCAACGAAAGTTAATCACCATCGTTGATCAGGAAGTTTTTAAACTGCCAAGGATCGGATAAATCCTGCTCGGGTTTGTTGTAGCCATTAAAAGCATTGGCGTAATCACGAAGCGGAGTCCAATCAGAAGCGACAGAAATAAACTTCCCAAGGTAAGGTTTGGAAATCTTTAAGACAAAGTCGTGGGGAAGATCATCGGGAAGCATCACGCCCTTTTCAGGGTTTTCGATCATCCACATGAAAGCAGCCACCACCGAGATTGCAACCTGAAGTGTGGTTGCGTTTTGATGTGGAACTTTCCTGCGCGATTCTTCGATGGAAAGATCTGAACCGCACCACCAAGATTTGTAAGGATGGCCCATGATCAATGAGCCTAGGATATCCTCACCCGAAGTGATTTCATCTGTCATGATTCGAATTTTTGGCTGAAGATTGTAACGGTTGCTCTTAAGCTCATTCAAAGATGCGATTGCTGCATCACAAGGGCAGTAAGCGTAATGAACGGTTGGCCTGTAGATGGCTTTGCCGCCTTCGCGCACGGTAAGCTTTTCGGTGATGCTGAAAGCTTCGCCATGCCTTACCACCATGCCAACAATGCTGTAGTTGGGAACCCAACTGTTGACATAAGTGTTGATGCCCATGCGTGCGAGGCATATTTGGCTTCCTGGGCCATCCTTGTGCTCATAGGCAAAAGCGGGAAGTTCTTTTTCGTGAGTGCCCCAACCCATTTCCGCTGTTGTCGTGCCTTCTTCTCGAAATCCTTCAACACTCCATGTGTTCAAGAATTCGTTCACTAATTTTGGTTGATCGGTGATTTGCGTATCGCGTTCGCTGCAATGAATCACCTTCACGCCCAGTTGGTGTGCAAGGTGGTTGAATTCTAGTTTCTTTGCATGTTCTGCAATAAGCTCGGCTTGCGCGCCTTTGAAAAGCTTGTCTGCAAGTGCATGGCTTGCAATATCCAAAAGGCCATGCTTGGTGAAGTGACTGATAAGGCCGGGGTTTGCGCCGTGCTCTAATACCGCAGTGACGGAAGGTTGCTTCCATGATGCAATAAGTTTGCGCAGTTTCATGTGCCTGTGATAAAGAGTGCGTTCGGTTGGGTGCAGTTTTTCTGCGTTTTCGTAAGGGTCCCAGACTTCCACCGAGGTATTGATGTAGAGTACGCCATGCTCATGGCACCAAGTCAGAATTTCGCAGCAATCGATATTCCAAGCAAGATCGATGATGATATCGCCTTTGGAAACATACTGGCCTAGAAGGGAGCCCATGTTTTCGCGGGTGACACGATTTTTGACGAAGGTGATACCTTTTTCGATCCAAGGGCGTAGGGCTTCATCGTTGGAATCAAAATCCATGATGGTGATATTTTTAGTTGGGATTTTAACATGGTCCATAAGCACGGGAATGGAGCAACGGGCCACTGCGCCAAAGCCAACAAATAAAACACGGTTCTTGAATTCGATCATGGATGGTTCCTGAAATTCCGTAATTCGATGAAAAGACATTCTCGTAAATTCGAGGTTAAGCTTAGTATATAAACATTGGGGGCAAATTAGCAGATTGCGATGCGGTGGGCAAGCAAGTAAATCACGAGGATTTCATTAAGCTTGATCAGAGTGCATTGTAACTTTCTTTTCTCGGATAAGTTCAGAGGTGATCATGCGTGCTATGTTAATTGGATTATTAATGGTTGGCACAGCTTATGGAGGTGCAACTCTCGAGCCTGTTGCAGAGGGTTCTGGTGAAATTTCCATCAAGGCGGGCAAGTATGACTTGCATCTTTATACTTTCAAACCGAAGAATTATGATCCAAAAAAATCTGAGCTCCTTCTTGTTTTTCATGGCAAGTCGCGCAATGCAAATTCTTATCGCGATTATGCTGAAACCATTGCCAAGAAAAGTGGCGCAATCGTTGTCGCACCACTTTTCGACAAGGATCATTTTGCTGGGAATGCATATGGACATGGCAACATGATGGCTAAAGGTGTTTTGCTGCCTAGGGAACAATGGGCATTCAGTTTGGTGCCTGAAATTATTGCAGCGATTCGGAAGTTGGAGCAGCGCCCTGATATGCCTGTAACGCTTTTTGGGCATTCGCAAGGCGGGCAGTTTGTAGGCAGGATGGCTGCTTTTGTGGATGTTGGGGCAGTCAATGTAGTGGCTGCAAATCCAGGGAGCCAGTTGTTTCCTACAAAGGAGCTTTTATACCCATACGGGTTTGGTGGTTTGCCCGATGCTTTGGGTTCACGCGAGCAGATTAAAAAATATCTGGGCACTCCCATTACTTTTTATGCGGGCACTGCGGATAACGATCCGATGCACCCCGATCTTGATAATAAACCCGAGGCAATGAAGCAGGGGAAACATCGCTACGAACGCGCACGCAATTGTTTTGATCTTGGGCAGAAGTTGGCCAAGCAGGAGGGATGTGAATTTCGATGGCGTTTTATAGAGGCTGCCGATGTTGGTCACTCTGCTGCAAAAATGTTAAGCCATGCAAATTGCTTTGAAGCTTTGTTTGGTAAAAAGCAATGATGGCGGTTTTGGGTGGCAGCAAGAGTTATAAAAAAAGAACCCCAGGAGCAAATAGTCTTGGGGTTCTTTTGAAGGCTGTTTTATAACGAGGACGACGGGACTCGAACCCGCAACATCCGGCTCGACAGGCCGGTGCTCTAACCAGTTGAGCTACGTCCCCAATTGAATTAAGCCTCGTTGATTTATTAGAACATTTATTGCCTTTTGGCAACTAGGATTAGTGGTTTGTGGGGTAAATTGGTGGTTTTGACACCTTAAAATCGGAAGCCCACCTTAAAATTCTGTAGCCTTTTCTGGCTAATTCCTGCCATTCTGACTGGTTTGCTTCGACTATTTCATAAAAACTCGCCTCCATTTTGCCCATTTCGAAGCTTTCTTCGCCATCCCATGCCAAAAGGCGGCTCGCTTCCACCCTTGCGGGCACGATCAAGCCATCCATCCTGCAGCGTAACTTCATGTTTTTTTCTCCTTTAATATCTCGGCCTTCCAAGGCTTTCAATTAAGAAACTACCTTAGAAAACTATTTTCGCAAGCCCGGCAGGTATTTTCTTTCAACCTGAAGATAAACATCTATCATTCTATTAGATGATTTTAACCTAAATATGGACGATTCAACATGAGCCAATCTGATGTTAACAACCCTTCACCTTTTCCCCCTTATTACCCTGCACCACAGCAGCGTTCTTCGTTGGTGGGTTGTTTGTTGGCAATTTCCCTGGTGATGAATGTTTTACTGGGCGGATTTGCCTTTCTGGCTTGTTTGGGTGCAGCAGCGGTGGGCGGTGGAACTTCCACTGATTTTTCTTCTTCGACTCAACTTTCTGAAATCCACCACTCTGGTAGCACCACTTCCAAAGATAAAGTTGCGATCATCAATCTTGAAGGCGTTATCATGGAAGGAACTTTGGGCTTTGTGCATAAGCAAATTGCTCAAGCTTCTAAAGATAAAAATGTGAAGGCGGTTGTGCTTCGGGTTAACAGCCCCGGCGGCAGCATTACAGCAAGTGATGATTTGCATCGCAGGCTTGTTGAATTAAAACAGGGCAACGATGCTAAAAAACTTCACGCAATGCCTCACTTGGTGGTTTCCATGGGAAGCCTGGCTGCATCGGGTGGCTATTATGTTGCAATGCCTGCTTCAAAAATCTTTGCAGAGCGCACCACCATGACCGGTTCGATTGGTGTTTATGCATCCTTCCCCAACATGGAAGGCTTAAGCAAGCAGATTGGTGCCGGGATGATCACCATCAAGCAGGGCGAAATCAAAGATAGCGGTTCGCCATTTAAAGAAATGGGCGCCAAGGAGAGGCAGGTTTGGCAGGATATGGTTGATCAATCTTACAACTTGTTTATAAAAATTGTCGAAGATGGCAGGCCCGAACTTAAAAACAAATTTCTTGAGAAGATCACCATCGATCCTTTGCAAGCCGGGCCTGGGCCTAAGATTGAGGGTAAGACTTACACGCGTTATCGTGCTGATGGCGGAATTTTCACAGGCGATCAAGCCCTTAAGTATGGTCTGATTGATCAGATCGGGACTCTTGAAGATGCAGTTGCTGAGGCACGCAAGCTTGCTGGCCTATCCGAAGATAACAAAGCCATCCGTTACGAAAAACCCAGGTCTTTCATGGATTTGGTTTTAGAAGTTCGCTCGGGTAAGAATTCCCCGAATGCTTCCTTTAACTTCGCTAACCTCCCCGATGCTTTAATGCCCAGACTTTGGTATTTGGCCCCGGGTTCCGAGCTTTCTGGTATCTCCTCGATTCTTGCCAACCCTTAAATCGTTACCTAAGAGTCCAGTTACTTTTTTTGTTTAAACCCTTCGTTTTTCCAAGAGCTTCCTCTAATTTAGTGGGGGCTTTTCATCCACATTACAATCATTAAAACCCCTTTTATTGCTACTTTTGTCTTTCCAGAACTTAAATTATTTAAATTAGTTTAAAGTTTTGTTGTTTGTGCGAACTCTTTTACTGTTTATGGCGTATATACTTTTGACGGCAGGGGAAAACACTACTAACGCAAGTTAGAAACCCACCTTATGACAAGTGCTTTTGCTCTCTTCTTGGAATGCTACGACTTGATTTAGCATTAGAAAAAAGCGTTGCCTAAGGTTTTAGGTTCTTCTCTGACCTAATTATAAATCACAGGGCGTTTCTTTTTTAAGAGACTTTAAGAAAAAGAGGTGGATCATGGCTCGAGTAGATGCACTATTACAATTGCACAAGGTTTTAGTTGCGAGGCGTGCCGACTTGCGTGCCAAGTTGCTGGGCGATCTGGATTCCCTGCATTCTAGACAGGGGCGAGACAGCGCTGCGGAAGCTTTTGATGCAGGCAATGATGAAGTCAACTGTCAACTTGCAGAGCTTGAATCTGATGAGTTGTCACAGATTGAACGAGCTTTGGTAAAGTTAAAGAAAGGCAATTACGGGACATGCGAATCTTGTGAAAAGAAGATTCCCGTAGGCCGTTTGCACGCCCTTCCTTACAGCATTTTTTGTATTTCCTGCCAAAAGGAAATGGAAGAAGGCCATGGTTGGGATATGCAAAGCAACAACAGCAACGCAGGCTGGGCCAAGATTTCTGATCGAGCATTAGGGTTGGTGGATAGCATGGAATCGGTGAACTTGGCTGATTATGAATCTTAAGGATTTGGGTTTGGAACTTTGATGAATTTTCCTGGCTTGGGAATAATTTCCCGAGCCAGGTTCGTTTTATACCGAATAGGTAGGGCAGGAACTTTCCTAAATACCTTTCACTTTTGTCATCTTTTTTAAATTTGAAGTTAGAATTGATCAGATGCTTATCGGGGGTTCTTTTCCCATTCGGGATTTTGAATACTATCCTTTCGCCTTCGCTTCGAAACTTGGGGACTATTATGAAATCAGTCATGTTGGCCCTTTTCTTGGGTGGTTGTGCGTTTTTAGGCGGTATCGTTGGGGGTCGATTTCAATCGAGCACGGATCTTTATGCCGATGGTGAAAATAAGCCAGCAGTTTCTCCCGGAGAATCGGTCAGGCTGGGCGAACGATTTGAAACGGTTTCCCGTAAAATTTCTCCCGCAGTGGTTTCTGTTGAAGCCTTGAAGCCTGGGAAAAAAGGTAAATCAGTCGATGAATCAGGCTCGGGTGTGCTTATTCGTGTTCCAGGGCAGGCAGGCGTTTTTGTCATCACCAACAATCATGTTATTTCACAATCCCAGCCCCAGCAGATTACCATCACTCTTCATGACAACCGAATTCTTCATCCTGTTCAGGTTTGGTCTGATCCTGAATCCGATATCGGTTTGCTTAAACTAGAAGATATTGAATCGCTTGTGACCGCGCCTTTAGGTGATAGCGAGCAAGTTAAAGTCGGGCAGTGGGTGCTCGCTTTTGGCAGCCCTTTTGGTCTGCATCAAACCGTAACCCACGGAATCATCAGCGCCCGGGAGCGTGGCCAAGTTAGCCTGGGTAACACCATCCGCATCAAGGATTTTCTACAGACCGATGCAGCTATCAATCCGGGTTCGAGCGGTGGCCCCCTCGCAAACATCGATGGCGAAATCATCGGGTTGAACACAGCGATTGCATCGCATAGTGGTAACAATAGTGGCGTTGCGTTTAGTATTCCGATCAACATGGTAAAAAAAGTGGTGCGCAATCTTTTGGATAAGGGTGTTGTATCGAGGGGTTATCTTGGCCTTCAAGTTGCGCCTTCTTTCGAATCAGCAGATGCACAAAAGCTTGGTTTGGAAAGGTTGCAAGGCGCTTTGGTTGAGTCCATATATCCTGAAACTCCTGCTGCACTTGCTGGAATTCGCAAAGGGGATGTGGTCTTGCAGATTGATAATGTCGTGATTCGCAATGAAAACCACTTCATCAATGTTGTTAGTTCCATGGATCCAGGCAAGACGATCAAACTAAGAATCTGGCGTGAACGAGTTGCAAGGGAAGTTAATGCTGTTGTAGGAGATTGGAACGCAGCTCAGGCAAAGTTAAAAGTAAGCCAATAAAAAGGTGGGGCATCCTACCCCTTGTTAGCTTCCTTGCCAGTACACTTGCAATACTAGAAAAACACTTGATGATTTGAGATACTCAAAACCAATGTTTAATTCATTTGATTGAACTTATGTAATCGGCTTCATCAGACAAAGCAAGCATTCTATTTATATTTTTTTGAAAAATATATTTAAAGATAATAAGTATGTTAGTTGTTCTTCATGCCTACAGCATCCCGCACGAGGTCGATGGTGGCCCTAGCCTCGGCTCTGGCCTTTCTTGCGCCTTCCCGCAATATTTCCTCAACAATGCCGGGGTTTGCTGTGAATTCTTTGCGCTTGATTCGGGCTGCTTCAAAATAAGTATTGATCTTCCCAAGCAGTGATTTCTTCGCTTCTCCGTATCCCATTCCGCCTGCCTGATATTTTTCTGCAAGCAACTTTTTTTCTTCTTCCGATGCAAAGAGGGAGTAAAGAGTGTACACATTGCATTTCTGGTGATCCTTCGGGTCTGCTACAGGCGTGCTATCGGTGACAATACTCATTACCTTTTTTTCGAGTGCCTTTCCCTCTGCAAATATTTCGATCGTGTTGCCATAGGATTTGCTCATTTTCTGCCCATCAATGCCCGGAACTTTCGATTCTTTATCGAGCTTGTATTCTGGAATGGGGAAAATGTTGGCGTAGGTGCGATTAAACTTTCCTGCGATGTCCTGCGTCATTTCCACATGTTGGATTTGGTCTTTGCCCACGGGAACCAAGGTCGAACGATAGATGAGAATATCAGCTGCCATCAAGATGGGGTAATAGAACAATCCAACGCTGGCATCGATGCCTTTTTCGATTTTTTCTTTGAAGGAGACAGCGCGCTCTAAAAGGCCCATGTTGGTGACGGTGGAGAAAATCCAAGCTAGTTCTGTAACTTCGGGGACATCCGACTGCCTGAAAAAGACTGCTTTCTCAGGATTCAAGCCTAATGCCAGGTAATCAAGTGCGACATCGGAAGTGTTTTCTCGCAGGGTTTTGGCATCATGGATTGTCGTAAGGGAATGATAATCTGCAATAAAAAGAAAGCATTCTGCGCTGTGATGGAGCTCGATATGCTGCCTAACCGCGCCAAAGTAATTTCCCAGATGCAGTTTACCCGAGGGTTGTACGCCACTAAGTATGCGTTTTTTTGGCTGATTAATGCTCATGGCAGGGCTCCTTATGGTGTATAAAGAATTAGTTTAATGTTCAGAGACGGTTTTGGCTCGTTTAACTGAATAATTATAGCGTAGTTAATGGTGTAGTTAGAGGTCATTGATGAATCACGAAACAGATATGCTGGTCGCAGCTTTGAGAAAAGTGGTGGCTTCCGGGGGCGAACATCTTTTGTTCAAGGTGTCGAAGCAGGAAGGCTTGTTTGCCTCTAAGACCGGGCTTGCGGCAGAGGTATCCCAAAATGCTTTGGATAGGCAATTCATCGAGTTGGTGCGAAGTGAGGGTGAAGGGAAAAAATTATTCCAGTGGGTGAAAATCACAGCTAAGGGCATTCGTTTTCTACATGAAAGAGAATCCCCGGTGCGCGCTTTGGATGAGGCGTTGAGCTTACTCAAGAAGGAGAAAGATGCCACCGCGGTAGGGGTGGTGCGAATGCAGGAAAGGCTGCAAGAAATATCTGAAAAACTTTTGCAAGAGGCTGGGCATTGGACCCAGAAAATCGAATCGCTTGAAAAGCGAATTCTCGATGCGTTAGATCGGCTCGAGCAAGCAGGGCCCTTGGTGCCTCCGGGTTTGCTGAAAGAAGTTCCTTGGTCGATCGAGGTAGTTCGATATTTGCAATGGCGTAGGGGCGAGTTGGATTCTGGGAAATGCCCACTTCCAGAGTTATTTGAGATGTTGCAGAATGCTTATTCTTATTTAGATTGCCCATCCTTTCATGAGGGGTTAAAAAAGCTCTATCAAGCAAAGGTCATTAGGTTGGAAGGAGTTTCGGATCCTTCCTTGATGGATAAGCCAGAGTTTGCCCTTTTGGATTCTGGGCAGGTGTATTACTTTGCGTGCCGTTAGTCCATTATGAGGAATCGTCATTTATATACTTTTTAATATCAATTCTTGATGGAGTGCGGTCTATTTATGCAGTATGATTTACTAGGGTCTAATTAGAACCGATTTAGGAATAATTGATGAAGATAGCGGTGAAGGAACTCGTTGATATCCGTGGAAAAAATCAGCCGATGCAGCCTTTTGAGGTTGATTCATCCATTACAGATTCCATTAACCGGGTTTGTGAAAATGTTTCCTCTGCATTGCTTGGGAAATCCGAAGTTGTTCAGCTGGCAATGGTAGCACTTTTAGCGGAAGGCCATTTGCTGGTGGAGGATGTTCCAGGCATAGGGAAAACCCTGCTGGCGCGGGCGATTGCAAAAAGTCTTTCGTGCTCTTTTAATCGAATTCAATTCACTCCGGATTTATTGCCCAGCGATTTACTTGGAACCAGCGTGTATCAGCAAAACACAGGCGCCTTTGTGTTTCAGTCCGGGCCCATCTTTTCGCAAATCATTCTTGCAGATGAAATCAACCGCTCCAGCCCCCGCACCCAGTCTGCATTGCTCGAAGCAATGAGCGATCGACAAGTATCAATCGATGGAAAAACTCGCCCCCTGGGCCCTCCTTTTTTTGTGCTCGCAACCCAAAACCCCCGTGAGTTCGAAGGCACCTACCCTCTGCCTGAAAGTCAGATCGATCGTTTCATGATCAGGCTTTCCGTTGGTTATCCTGACAGGGCTTCTGAAAAGAAAATCTTGGTTGGCCATCGCGATGGTGAACCCATTGACGCTTTGAAATCAGTGCTTTCCGGGGAAGACCTGATTGCTATTCAAGGCATGGTTTGCAAAGTTGCGTTTGAAGATAGCATCGCAGATTACCTTTTGGATTTGATTGAAGCTACGCGTATGCACCCCGATATTTTACTAGGCGCAAGCACCCGTTCCGCCCTGGGCCTTTATCGTGCATCGCAGGCGATTGCCCTGATGCGTGGCAGAGGCTTTGTAATTCCCGACGATGTTAAAAATCTGGCAAAGCATGTGCTTGCGCATCGAATTATGCCCAGGTCTGCAGGTGGTTCTGGCGCCATCCGGGTCGCAGAGCAAATTCTTAGCGATATCCTTGATCGATTAGTGGTTCCGGAATAAACCATGGCGGAATCAGTGAGCGCTTCTCTTGTGCAAGAAAAAACCGCAGTGGTTAAAGAAATCAAACCACGCAAGCGCGCCCTCCTACCCCTTGGTAAAATATTCTCGCTGTTTTCTGCGTTGTTGGTCTTTATAGGTGTGTATAAAAGCATCAATCTTTTGTCTTTGATGGGATATTTTTTATTACTCGCCCTCTTTTTTAACGCGGTTTTTGCTTCTAGGCGTCTTAGAAATGTCGCTGTGAAGCGCTATTTCCCAGATCAACTTTATGCCGGGGTTCCGAGTGTCTACCAGATCGAAGTCTACAATGTTGAAAACAAAATAATTCCCCCTTGGTATCTCCTTGATGCTTCGAGTGATCGGGGAAAGGGTTGGGCAATCCCTTCTCTTGGGGCTTATGTGAGGTATTATTTACAGTCGCGAATTCTGCCTTTACATCGGGGTTATCTGGAACTTGCAAAGTTGGAGTTAAGGGGAAGTTATCCGTTTGGGTTGGTGCAAAAGCGCGTCTGGGCCGAGCAAAAAGAGAAAGTCCTCGTGCTTCCCAAACTGGGATTATCCAGGCCTGGTTCTTTGGAAAGTTTTATAGCCAAGCTTTCAACACTTGATGATAACGGTAATATCTCAAGCTTTCATCCGCTTGCACAGGAAGAGTTTCATGGCTTACGCGTTTATAGGCCGGGAGATAGCCCCCGTGCCATTCATTGGCGCACTTCAGCGAGGCGTGGCGAACTCATGGTTCGGGAGTTCGAAGACTTTCCCGGTGATGATTTACTTCTGGTGCTGGATCTTGGCATAGGCAATAACATCGAGCTTGAATCCTTCATTAGTTTTGCTGCAACTGTGGTGCATGATTATTGCAGGGTTCGTGGCAACAGAATGGTTGTGGTTTTAGTGGCTGAGGAAGTTGTTGTTTTTGATGCCCGGGCAGATTATGCATTTGGTGTGAAAGTATTGCAGCATCTTGCGGTAGCCAATGCTTGTGCAAGTGTTTTTGAATACCGCAATGCTTGTATCAAGGCTGCAAATCTTTTAGAGAACATAACGCTGCCTCCTGCAACTTTGGCGCTAAGGAGAAACAATGGCACAGATTTGTTTGAGCCTTTGAAAGATAGGTTGGTGCCATCTCTTGATGCGAAAACAGCCCGTGAAAAAGGCTTCTACGAACCTCCCTCGCTTGCGGAGGAAGCATGATGGATAGCACTATCTTTGATGAAAAGTCCGCCTCCGAATTAGATCCCCAATTGCATTTTCTGGGCCATCTTGCCTTGGCTCTTTCCACAACATGTTTGTTAGAATCGGAAATGGCTTTTGTGCCTGGCTTGATTATGTTTCTTCCTTTGTTTTATGCCTTCCTTTGGATTTCTTATGTAAGCAAGGGGCGTAGAATACTTGCCACCTCGGTTTCTAATGTGTTGGGTATTCTTATTTCCGTGCTTGGTTGTTTCTGGGTTTTTTCAAGGGTCTCACGAGATGCGGGGATTCCACAATCTTTGCCCATGCCTACCGCGCTTGTCCCTTTTGTCGGCCCCATATTGGCATTTTTGGTTATGCTCAGGCTCTTCGGGCCCAAGGGGAGAAGAGATTTTTGGATTCTTCAGGGCATGGGTATGCTGCAAGTCAGCCTTGCTTGTGTTTTAACTACGGGCACTATTTTTGCATTCCTTTTTTCCACCTACCTTTTCTCGCTTGTATGGATACTTAAACGCTATCAAGCCACTCGGGGCGAGGTGGAACTTTCCACCAATGCAACCGAGTCGAGGCCTTCTCTTCGAAGCATGGGCCTATTCCCAAGCATCGGTTGGACCTTGTTGCTTGGTGTTTTTAGTGTTGGGCTTTTTCTCATCACCCCCAGAACCGATTCTTCTTCTTGGAACCCTTTAATCCGTTTTGGGCAGGCCCGTGGCGCAGGTGGTGGCGGTATTACTGGGTTTGCTGAGCAAATGAATTTGAATAAGACCGGCGAAATCGAGATTAACGATGATATCGCAATGACGGTTTCTGTAACCGATGTTGATGACAATCCCTTTAATGGATTGCCCATGGATCAGCGCTGGCGAGGTGCGGTGCTTGAGCATTACGACAATGGCGTATGGAGCCGAAGGATCTCACGAAAACCCATTCCGAAAGTAGTTCAGACAAAGCTGCCTTTCTTTGGCCCCGAACAACTGATCTTCCGTTATCAACTCATCCCTAGGAAAGTTGGAGGATTGTTTGTTGCAGACCCCATTCGTTTCAACAACAATGATCTTGAAACTCGGCTGCCTGTGGTGATTGATCCGCCTTATCATGAAACGCCTTTTTTTTATGAGCAAAGCAGCACGGTTCAATATTCCATGGGTGTTTCTAAAATCAGGCAACTCGTAAGTTATAGGCAGGTTGTGCCTTCGAAAAATCAAGGCGAACGCGTGGAAGCTACCCTTGATAATGAATTTCTAGGAGACTTGATCAACCCTAGGGATAGTTCACTCGAAGAGTGGACACTCGGGGTTCTTGAATCCATCAAGGGAAACCCCCGTTATGGTTTGCAAAAGGTTGCTTTCCCCAAGGGTTCTGTTCGTGAACAGGGCAGGCCCTCGATTGAAAGCACTTATCGCGAAGTCGTTGCACGAGCCCTTTCCAGCTACCTTTCTCAAAGTGGTGATTTCACTTATACCCTCGAAATTAAACGCATTGATCCCAATGTTGATCCAGTCGTCGATTTTCTTTTGAATGTTAAAACCGGACATTGCGAACGCTATGCTTCAGGCCTTTCCTTGATGCTTCGTTCCCTGGGTATTCCTTCGCGGGTTATCAAAGGCTTTCGCGGGTGCACTTATTCCGAAAATGGTTCCTATGTTGTGCGCAACAATCAAGCGCATAGCTGGGTCGAAGTTCTTGTGCCACAACTTTCGAGCGATGGTAATTTTAAGCAGGATTTGGTTTCAGGCAGACCCCTCTTTGATTGGCTTACCTTAGACCCCACCCCTGATAGTGAACTCCTTGAAAACCAGAAGTTTTCACTCTTGCGCATGGTTGTTGAATGGGTCGATCGCGCCAAGGCGTTCTGGCGTGATATGATCGTTGATTACAACGCAGAGCAACAAGCCGAGTTTTGGTACAAACTTTTTCCTGAAATGAGCAACACCAACCTACAAAGATTGATCGCATCGCTTCCCAAAATATTTCTAGGCATTGGGTTTACCCTTCTTGCTGGAGTCGGTTTGGTTCTGGGCCTTCCCAGACTTATAGCGGGAATTGGCTCGTTGAAGTATGTGGGCCAAAGCCCTGCCAGAATTCAATTTGATAAACTCAAAGTTTTTGCACTGGTGCATCTGCGACTTTCACCCTCCCCAGGAGAAACACCCCTCGAGTTTGCTGCCAAGATAAAAAAGGAGCTACTGCAATTACAAATTGAACCCCGCCTAGCTCTGATACCTGAAAAAATCGCACGCACTCTTTATGCTGTCCGATTCGGGCGCGAAGCTTTCTCCAAAATTAATGCGGATCTCTTGCTTCAACAATTTCAAGAACTCCAGTCCCAATTGTTTGCCAAAAAAAGAAGCTATTCTTCTGGTAACAGGTCCTTGGTTGCTAGAGAATAACATGTTTCCTTGTTTATCATTTGCTTCTCTGGTGCGAACTCCTTGATCTATCCATCAAGATCGATTAATTTTAAAGAAGTTGGCCACTTGATAAACGGCTTAGTCTTGACTAAAAGGTGATGCCTTATGATTCATGTTAAAAATCTAACCAAGTACTACGGCGATTTCCTCGCTGTGGGTGGCGTTTCCTTTGATGTTCTCAAAGGTCAGGTTGTCGGATTCCTTGGCCCCAACGGCGCAGGCAAATCCACCACCATGCGCATCCTCGCTGGTTTTCTTACCGCTACCTCGGGTCAGGTCACCATCGATGGTATTGATGTGTTTTGGGATCCCGTCGCTGTCCGAAAGCGCATTGGCTACATGCCCGAAAGTTGCCCACTCTATCCAGAAATGCGCGTCGTGGAATACCTCACCTTCAGGGCGGGCATCAAAGGTATACATGGTAGCCAAAGAGCAAAACGCGTCGATGAATGCTTGAATCGTTGCTGGCTGGGTGAAGTTCGAAGCCAGATTATTGGCACTCTTTCAAAAGGTTATAGGCAGCGTGTGGGGTTGGCTGATTCTTTACTTGCAGATCCCGCGGTGTTAATTCTGGATGAACCCACTGCAGGGCTCGATCCAACCCAGATCCGCGAAACCCGTAAACTTATTCGTGAACTTGGTTCTAGGCATACCATCCTGCTTTCCACCCATATCCTTTCCGAAGTCGAGATGACTTGCGATCAGGCCATCATCATTAATCGAGGCAAAGTCGCTCTTGCGGGCCCCCTCGAAGATTTGCGCTCCAAGAATCAAACCTTGGAAGAAATGTTCATCAAACTTGTTGATAGGGAAGAATCCGCCTTGGCAGGTGGATGATTTTCCCTGTTGGAGATCTTATCATGCAGGAAATTGCCTTAGTTGAATCTACACAGCTTAGCGTCTTCGCAAAAATTATTGCGATCGCTCTCGGTGTGGTTTTATTATTCATTGCAAACTATCTTGCCCGTGGGCTTTATAGTGCCAGAACTCTTTTACGCAGAGAATTCAGCGCCTACTTTCTTTCCCCCATCGCCTATGTTTTGTTTGTTGTTTTTCTTGCAGTCACTGGCTACCTTTTTCACCGAACCTTCGATCTTTTAACCACCGCCGGCCCCAAGGGAACAGAATTCCCCATGCAAGCCATGTTTGCTGATGAACGATTCTGGCTCGTGTTTCTCTTCATCCCGCCTATCCTTACCATGAGGCTTTTTGCTGAAGAACGCAGTGCTGGTACCTTGGAAATGCTGATGACCGCACCACTTCTCGATTGGCAGGTAGTACTTTGCAAATATCTTGGATGCCTTGCCTTTTATGTTGTCCTTTGGCTTCCCACGCTCTGTTATCTCCCCGCTCTTCTAGGTTGGCATGCGTTCGAATTGCATGCTCCTTCAGGCTTTGCTTCCTTTGTTTTTATTCTGGGATTAATCATCTTTCTTGCAGGCATTGTACTTCAGTTTCCCATTAATCTTGAACCAGTCTGGAGGCTTTCAGGCCTGCTCATGATTGTTTCAGGTTTGGTGATTGGC
>QWPF01000035.1 GCA_003671255.1 Planctomycetota bacterium
ACCCAACAACCCTGCCAAACCGACAGACGACACTTAATTCTATTACAAAGTTGGCAGGGATGCGCCCTCTTTTAACCGCCACCACAACACATAAACCTATACATATCAACGAGATACACTAATAACACAAAACAGGCACGGAACTTGCTACTAAACTTGCTCTTATTCATTTTGAGGCGAGCGGTGTTTTTTAAGGAGTAATTTTATGAAGATTCAGCCACTTGGTGATCGTCTGGTTATTAAACGAGTTGAAGCTAGCGATAAGAGCAAGGGCGGAATTATTTTGCCTGATAGCGCCAAGCAAAAGCCACAACGCGGCAAAGTCGAAGCTGTTGGCCCAGGCCGACTGTTAGGCGATGGCAAAAGACAGCCCCTTCAAGTTAAAATTGGGGATACGGTTCTTTTCACCAATTGGGCTGGTGATGAATTCAAAGAAACTCATGGCGAAAACATTCTTCTCCTCCGAGAAAGTGATGTTCTCGCAGTCGTTGACTAAATTGTATTTCTAATTTCAAAAGTAAAACATTCATTCTTTTTAAAGGCTAATAAGGGGACAACAGATGTCAGCAAAGCAAATCGCATTTGATCAAGAAGCTCGTGAAGCATTACGCAGAGGCATCCACAAGCTTGCCAAAGCAGTTAAAGTTACTCTCGGACCTAAAGGCAGAAATGTCATCATCCAAAAGAGCTTTGGCTCACCATTGGTAACTAAAGACGGTGTTACCGTTGCCAAGGAAATCGATCTTGAAGACAAGTATGAAAACATGGGCGCCCGTATGGTGCGCGAAGTTGCAAGCAAAACCAGCGATGTCGCAGGCGATGGCACCACCACTGCAACCGTAATGGCAGAAGCTATTTTCAACGAAGGCCTCAAAGCCGTTGTTGCTGGCGTTAACCCTATGATGATGAAGCGCGGCATTGAAAAAGCTGTCGAAGAAATCATCGAACGCCTTAAAGAAAACAGCAAGCCTGTTAAGCTTAAGAAAGATCTTCAGAATGTTGCAACTGTTGCATCCAACGATGATAACGAAATCGGTACCATCATTGCTGAAGCATTCGACAAAGTAGGCAAAGATGGCGTAATCACCGTCGAAGAAGGCAAAGCACTTCAAACCACCCATGAGTTTGTTGAAGGCATGCAGTTCGACCGCGGTTACCTTTCCCCTTACTTTGTTACCGATCAGCAAAAGATGGAATGTGAACTCGATGATCCTTACATTCTGATCTACGAAAAGAAGATCTCTAGCAACAAAGACCTTGTTCCATTGCTTGAAAAAGTATTAAGCACCAACAAGCCTATCCTGATTATTGCTGAAGAAGTTGAAGGCGAAGCCCTTGCAACTTTGGTAATCAACCGTCTTCGCGGCACCTTCAAGTGCTCCGCAGTGAAGGCTCCGGGCTATGGCGACCGCAGAAAAGCAATGCTTGAAGACATTGCAAAGCTGACCGGTGGACAAGCTATATTTGAAGACTTGGGCATCCAACTCGAAGCTGTTGAACTTAAGCAACTTGGCCGCGCCAAGAAGGTTAAGATCGACAAAGATAACACCATCATCATCGAAGGTGCTGGCAAGAAGGATGAAATCAAGGCTCGTGTTGCAAGCATTCAGCGCGAACTCGAAAAATCCACCAGCGATTACGATAAAGAAAAACTTAGCGAACGAATCGCAAAGCTTTCCGGTGGTGTTGCCAAGATCAATGTTGGCGCTGCGACTGAAAGCGAAATGAAAGAAAAGAAAGCCCGCGTTGAAGATGCAATGCACGCTACTCGTGCTGCTGCTCAAGAAGGTATCCTTCCAGGCGGCGGGGTTGCCCTTCTTCGTGCTTCTGATGGCCTCAAAGGCAAGGGCCTTTCACACGATGAACTTATTGGTTACAACATCGTGGTTCGCGCTTGCAAAGCCCCTATTCAACAGATTTCCAACAATGCTGGAATGGACGGCGCTGTAGTCATGAACAAGGTTCTTGATAACAAGGACTTCAACTATGGCTATGATGCCCGCAATGACCGCTATGTTGACATGGTTAAGGAAGGTATTATCGACCCAACCAAGGTTGTTCGATCTGCCTTGCAAAATGGTGCCAGCGTTTCTACCTTGCTACTTACCAGCGATGCACTTGTTGCTGATATGCCCAAGGATGAAAAGAAAGCCGGCGGACCTGGCCACGATGATATGTACTAAGCTTTAACGCTTTAGTTATTTAAAAGGGGAACAGGTTTAACCTGCTCCCCTTTTTTATTTGCCATGGATGCACTTGTTGCTGATATGCCAAGGATCAAAATAAGGCCAGCGGACCTGGCAACTATGATATGTAGATATGTAATAAGCTTTAACGCTTTAGTTATTTAAAAGGGGAACAGGTTTAACCTGCTCCCCTTTTTTATTTGCCTTGCTCGGATCAAAAGGCTGAAACTGATCCTTTGGTTTTTCAGGCACTTTCTCTACTTCACTAGCTTCTTTTTTAACCTCTGGCGCATCCTTTGGATCAACAGCTTTTTTAGGCGCAACATCCTCTGAAATCTTTTCCACCAACTCTGACTCAACTTTATTTACGCCTCTAGTGCTTTCCGCAACTTCAATGGCACGAAGTTTGGACTGCTCATCAGGAACCGTTCCCTTTAATAAAATCACACCTTCTTCTTTCGAAGAAACTTCAATCTTTTGATCTTTAAGATTTTTATCAGTCCGAATCCGAAACAGCACCGCATCTTCAATTGAAGATTCCAAGATCTCTCCCCGCATCGCCTGGATTCCCATCTCTAGTTTTTTTCGTGTAGGCGAAGCTGCACTTTCAAACTTGGATGTTATTTTCCTGCCGATGTTTGCGAGGATTTCTTTATCCTGTTTGCCACACCCTGTTACCAACACTAAAATCGGGGCCAATACTATCACTATTATTCTGCGCATGTTCAATTCCTCCAGCATGAAAGTATCCCGAAGAATGGCTTATTCAGTCAAGGCGGATTAATCTATTCATGCCAATCATTGATACAATGTTTATTTGCACCAAACAGGCGCCACCTTTAGAAACAAGGAATGCCATGGATAAGATCAAACTTAAAGTTTTCACCGATGCTGAAGTTACTGCAGAAATTGCAAATCGGGCCTTAGATGGCTGGTATCTTGAAGAGGGATGGCTTAAACGAAAATACACCACTGCGGGCTGGCAGACCACCCTCATGCTGGTCAACAACATAGGCTTTATTTGTGAAGCTGCCTGGCACCATGCAGATATGGCTATTACTTGGGGTAAGGTTTGGGTTAAACTTAAAACTCATGACCACGGTGGAATTACCGTAAAGGACTTTGAACTCGCCACTAAAATCGAAGCTTCGGTTTTGTGGAAGCCAAATGCCGATAGTTCCCTCGAGGGCATTCCCAACAAGTTCATTAATGGAAACTCTTAAAACTAAAATGTCCACCATGCAATTAGGATCTCTGACCCTTCCCAGCAGATTTTGGCTTGCCCCGCTTGCAGGGTACACCAATCTGGCTTTTCGTACCTCTATAAGAGAGTTAGGCGGCTTAGGGCATGCAACCACCGATCTGGTCAACGCCAAGGCGCTAATTCGCACTTGCAGAAAGACCATGGATCTTATTCAGACTTCCACTTTTGATCGGCCGTTTGCGGTGCAATTGTATGGGCATGTAATAGAAGATATGGTGGCGGCTGCGAAGTGGTTGGAGGGATATGGTGTAACGAGTGTAGATATCAACATGGGTTGCCCGGTTCGAAAAGTTACAAAAAGTGGGGGTGGTTCTGCATTACTTTGCGAGGGCTCAAATGCAACCACTCTGGTTCAGAAAATTGTGGAATCGGTAAAGATACCAGTCACGGTGAAGATGCGCCTAGGATGGGACAAAGATAATTTATCTGGGCCATGGTTTGCGCGCGAGTTTGAAAAAATAGGTGTTGCTGCAATAACGATTCATGGCAGAACCAGAGAGCAAGGTTTTTCGGGCAGCGTAGATCTTGATGGCATAAGAAGCGTGGTTGAAGCTGTAGAAAAAATCCCGATCATTGGAAACGGCGATGTCAAAGGGGTTTCAGATGCCAAGGCTATGTTTGAAAAAACAGGCTGTGCAGGAATAGCAATTGGGCGCGGGGCACTGCTCAACCCTTGGATATTCCAGCAATTATCAACTTGGGATTTAACGGGCGAACCATGCGCCCATGCGGGATGGATGGATCGATTACAATTCATGCGCAGGCACTTTAGGCTGTTGGTGGAACATAAGGGCGAACGGTTTTCCTGCCTGGCATTCCGTAAAGTTGCAAACTGGTACTGCAGAGTTTTAAAACCCGGGCACCAAATACAGCAACAACTCGTGCAACTGGAATCCCCAACCCACTTCGAAGACTTGGCAAATCAGATTGAAGAACTCGTAAAAATCAGGCCCGAACCAAATTGGCCCGATCTGGAATGCCCTGTCAAAGTCCCCTCAGGCCCCATTTCTCACTGGTAATCCAGTTCGCACTAGACAGTTCCTTGGCGAGCGCTATAGTCCCGCGCCGGCTTGATTCTTTTTCAAGCCTCGCCTGGTAAATCAGGCAAACAAGGAAGACTAGCGCAGGATTATTGCATGTCCATTAGCAGGCTGACCCCGGCTTACGAAACATCGCTTGGTAAATGTTACCTTGGGGATGCCTTGGAACTTTTAAAAAAGGTTAAAGATAACTCCATTTCTTTAGTTCTAACTTCTCCGCCTTTCGCGCTGCGAAGACAAAAGGCATACGGAAATGTTGATGCAGCATCCTATGTAGATTGGATACTTCCCTTCGCTTGGGAAATTCAACGAATACTAAAACCAGATGGTTCCTTTGTGATGGATCTTGCAGGAGCTTGGAATCCGAAAAAGGGCACCCGATCTTTATTCCAGTACGAATTGATTTTGAAATTATGTCAGCGCTTTCATCTTGCGCAGGAATTCTACTGGTACAACCCAAGCAAATTACCCACCCCTGCAGAGTGGGTAACTATCCGAAGAACTCGTGTGAAAGATGCAGTGAACATGGTTTGGTGGCTTTCAAAAACCGAAGAGCCGCAAGCAGATAACCGTAGAGTTCTAAAACCCTACAGCAAATCCATGCAACGCCTGCTACGGGATGGATACGATACAGCCATAAGGCCTTCACAGCATGAAATTGGGCCCAACTTCCAGAAGGATAATGGCGGAGCAATTCCTCCGAACATGCTCTCAATTCCTAATTGCAGGTCTGCGGATTCATACATCAAGAGGTGCAGGCAGGAAGGGTTAACAATTCATCCTGCGCGTTTTCCTGAACCACTTCCAGAGTTTTTTGTGCAGTTTTTAACAAGCCCAGGCGATACGGTTCTCGATCCATTTTCAGGAAGCAACATGACGGGTGCGGTTAGTCAAAAACTCGGACGCAAATGGATAAGCTTTGAAATAAACGAAGAGTATGTGGAAAGTTCGCAAATGCGATTTGAAGAAAATCCCAAAACCGGATTAGGCCTTGGGATTAAAACTCTCATGAAGAAAAAGAAGCCTGCCTAGGCAGAATACTATTTCGCTGCGCGTACTTTTAAAAGATTGAAGTGTCTGGAAAACTTTTCTTCAAGATACTTGAGAATTTCCATCGAAAGTACAACATCTATCATTGCAACACTTTGCCCGGTGCTAAGAACTGCATTTCCCAACCCGATCTGATGTTCCATATTTTGCAGACATTTTAAAACCAGATTAATTCTGGCATCAATTTGATCTGCGTTCATGCCATCTACTATCGAAAAGAATTTGCAAGCATCGGAAAAAGCAACTTCCTGCTTACGCCCGTCCTGGAATTTTTCAAAGGCGATCGAATCCATGATGTTAAGGAGAATGCGATCGGTTTCTTTGTTGGTACGAATGGTGGATTGTCTGGAAGCAGGCCTATCTTCGCCTTTAAGGATGCGCTTTACAACTACCAAACCATCTTTCGTAAGGGCATACATTTTCAACCCAGTCTTAACAAGCCAACCCCTTCGGGCCAACCCTTTTTCGCCCATGATACTCGCAAGAATTTTGTTGGAGTCTGGGTACAATTCCACAAATCCCTTGAGCCCAAAGGTTCGCGGGTATTTTTGCCATGCCATCACAATCAAGGCTTCTGCACTAAAAGGCGTCTGGCCAGATTCTTCAAGCTGATTTGCAGCAAGTAATATTTTTTCGGGAACCGTACAGTCTTCGATCGAGATAACTTTGTTTGCCATTTGCATCCTGAAATTCTAAGGTTGTCACGCTGGTGAATTGATTCAAACACTTGTTAAGCGACACATCAAGAAAAATATTTTAAAGTTCTTAAAGATAATAGGGAGCGATAGTCAGACCCTGAATTATTATCCCATAATTTCTATTTTACATCTTTTAACATTCGGGCTCCTCGGCGGTATCTTGCTGAGTAATTTCTCGAATGAGTTGGGTGGCATAAGCGCCTGCAGGCAGAGAAAAAGAGAGCCTCACGCCATCCGTTTCAAAACTTAGATTTAACTCTGAAATGGGATAGACCAAACATCGCCTTGCGCCCATTAAAAACTTACCGAATCCCTTCCATACCTCTTGTTTAAAGCCAAAAGATTCGCAAACTTGTGTCTCCATCAACAAAGCTTCTTCTGTGGGCTTTGGATACATCTTCCACCCTTGCATTGGCCCTGTTACCGCCATTAATCCCTGATCAACACGGGACTGATCTTCCTGTAAATTGCGGGCATGGCATTTCGATTCTTGAGGAAGCATGCAGAGAATATCACCCTGCAAAACTTTCTTATGTGTGTTGTTAGTAATTCGTAATCTCAGAACCTCATTAAACAATGCAGATTGAACCGCTGATAATGCTAATTTTCGAAGATAAAATGGCCTTCTGGATGCCTCTTTATCTTGTGCAAGCAAATCGAGACCGATTTTTAATGTCTCAAGATTCTTACCGAACCTTTGTTCACCATAGAAGTTCCAAAGGCCTGTTGCAGTTACCCGCTCCACCAGATTTTTTACCTTTTGCTTGGCCTGTTCATCGATATTCGACCTAAGGAGAATATCAAATTTATTACCATGGAGATGCCCGGTGCGAAGCTTATTAATATGGCGCGATTTATCTAAAATCTTGAGCCCTTCGATTTCTACTTTTTCAACCGCCTTCTCCAAATGCCCGGGCACGCTTATCCACTGCCTAGCCACAGATCTACGATCTTTATACCCAGCCATGCCTACTTCCATAGCGGGAATTGAAAGCGCCTTGGCGAGGCTTCGTGCCATGTATGGGCTGGAAAGATCGCGTTTTTCCACCCAGAGGTAAAGAAAATCCCCCTCCCCTGCGGGTACATATGCGGGTATTTCCTCGACAATAAAATCTTCCGGGACTGATTTTATTTCCCCCTTCACGGGCTCGAGCCCTGCGGTTGCAAGAGGTAGTGGCTTTATGTCCAGAAGATTTAACATCAATGCGGTTCCTTTTTTCAAGTCTTGCGTGCCCTAAGGGCAATTCTCGTCTAAGATAATTCTCATGAACATTCAATTTATGAATAATCAGGAGCTTGCAGAAAAATTGCTGCTTATGCGCATCGCCCAAGGCCAATGGGAGCAGTTGCCCATCAAGGATAAATTGCAAAAAGTCAGAAAGTTCAGACACCTTCTCGTTGTACAAAGAGATAAGATTGCCAAAGCTTTATTTCTTGACTCCGGGAAACCGTACGAAGAAGCCTTGGGAGCCGAGATCCTGCCCCTTGCAGAAGCATGCAAATTTCTTGAAAAAAACGCAGCACATCTATTAAGCCCAAGGAAAATTCGTTCCAGCGACACGCCTTGGTGGTTGTTCCTGCAAAAATCCAAAGTGCATCGAAAAGCACGGGGAATTGTCGGAATTATTGGCACCTGGAACTATCCGTTGTTCCTCAACGGGGTTCAAATCATTCAGGCTTTGGTGGCGGGCAATGGGGTTGTGTGGAAACCTTCAGAAAATGCTTTAGAAACTAATAAGATCTTGGCCGAACTTCTTCTAGAAACTTTCCCACCAGATATCTTCAAAGAACTTTCTTCGTCAAGAGAATCAGGGCCTGTTCTCATTGATTCAAATATTGATTTTGTAGTTATGACCGGTTCCGTTGAAACGGGAAAAGCCATCGCAAAAAAATGTGCTGAAAGGCTTATCCCCTCAACTCTCGAGCTTTCAGGTATCGATTCTTTGCTACTTTTAGATGATGGCGATGTAGATCTTGCTGTTAATGCAGCGTGGTTTGCCATGAATATTAATGCAGGGCAGACATGCATGGCAAGCAGAAGGTTCTTGATACCAGAAACCATGCTGGAGAAGGTGACAACGAAGTTACTTGAACTTGCAAAGAAGTTTAAGCCTCGAAAGATTCTTATGGAATCACAGGCAGACTGTGCCCTGCCCCTCATTGAATCTGCATTAGTTGGAGGCGCAGAATTAATATGGCCACTGAACAAATCAGATATTTGGAGGGATGGGCATTTCGATGCTTGCATTTTGATTAATATTCGTCAAGAGATGAGGATTTGCAACGAAGCTATTTTTGCACCGATCTTATCGGTGATTACTTATAAAAGCATTGAAGATGCCATCCGTATTTCCAATGCCTGCTCTTTTGGTTTATGTGCGAGTATTTTCACTTCAAGTGTTCAAGTTGGAGAAAAAATCGCATTAGAATTAAAAGTGGGAAGCGTTTCCATCAACGATGCAATTGTTCCTCACGCACATCCTGCAACACCCTTTGGCGGAGTGGGCCTCAGCGGTTGGGGGGCAACGCAAGGAGAAGAAGGCTTATTGGAAATGACTAGACCGATGTCTATTTCGATTGTCAGTGGAAAGTTCAGGCCCCATTACGAACTTGCAACGCCCAAGGCTGCTGATTCCATTCCAATTGTCGAGGGAATATTACTTGCCCTGCATTCCCCAAATTGGGTTGGAAGAATCAAAGGTTGGATTCAATTTCTTTCTGGTGCTAAAAAGAAATAAGTTTTAGATATCACCTTTGTAAGTAAAGCCTTCTTTAACTTCAGGTTTCAATAATACCGTCAAAGCAGTGGCACCCAGAAACAGCGAACCAAGGTATTCAAGACAAAGCAGAAACAATGGGTGGGTAAATACTACCAATAGGCCACCATCTGCAAAATCAAACCCTGTATCTGGTATCAGTTCCATCGGATCGGGTTGTACTTCCACAGACCAAATCTTGGCCAAAAGGCCAATACAGTTAAAGGGAATGATCCCCATGATTGCACAAGCCATTGACCAGTTATAAGATTCCAATGCCTGCATTCTAACTGCAGCCATCGCTTCCACTGCATTGTAAACAAGGACAAGCAAGGAAAGAACAATCCAGGAAATGCGGTAGGGAACCTGCTTGGTGCGAATTTCTTTGATAAATGCTTGCTCAGCAGGTTGAAGGGTAATTCCCTGCTCGATATCTTGTAGCCCAAGTTTTTTCTGTCTCTCGGCGATTTCCGGATAAACATTGTGGGCAAGGATATCGTTCTTATTATCCTTGGCAATTGCACTGCCTCTTTCAGAGAGCCTCTTTTGGAGTTCAGGATTGCCCTTTGCTTTTTCAGCTTCGATTTTGAAATAAGCTTTCAAAGTTTCTTTGTAATCAAGAATATCCTCTGAAAACACAAAAGGCCAAACTGCTGTCCCAAAGCTAAAAACGCAAAGTGCTACACAAAACATGCTACGAAACATGATTTTATTGGAAGGCCCTAATAGTGCTGCTTGAGCAGGGCCTCGAAGATCCTTGTTTGAATCATCAAGAGCGTAATTTACTTTGGGTTTCGATTTCTCCTCTTCCCCGGGCTTGGCAATATCTCGCAATCCATAAAGCACGCCATCGTCGTCGTCGTCATCGCCACTATTCTTTTTTTTTGGGGGAGCTTCCGGTACTTTTTTCTCATCCTTTGGGGGTTTGGATGGTGCCGCGGATGCAGATGGGACGATGATAACCCCGGAACACTTGGGGCACTTTATTTTTTTTCCGGGTGCAAGAGTGGCAGGCAACTTCAGATTCGCAGAACAATGTTCGCACTTCATAGATATCGAATCATTAGCCATGGCTTATTCCGTTCCTTTAAAATCATTGCGCACTATATAAGGTGTACTTTCTTCTAATGCAGGTAGTGTACCTTCTGGTGCAGGCTTATGCCATAGGCTGAGTACCGCATTTTGTCCAAGAATTTGGGTGCGGAACTTCTTTTCGATTTTCCACCCCACATTTTCACATGCCTCTTTGATTGCTGCATAATCACTTACCAACAAAACCGCTTTACCATCAGGGGCAAGGATTCGGTTAAACTGAATCATCAGGCCGCGATAGAGTTTATTAATATCCACTTCCGAAGAAATCTGCTTACCAAAGGGTGGGTTACAAATAATACGGTCTATCGATGAAGCCTCAAGCGGAAGCCAGCGGGCATCCCAACGGTGCAAATAAATTTTACCCAGCCTCCTGGTATTGGCGGATGCATCCAATACGGCTGCCTGTTCGATATCACCGCCCCACGCAGCTTCCCGGGGAACACGCCATCCTTCTGCAAATAGCTGATATTCCCCTAAAATCGTGCCTGCCCCGCACATGGGATCGATAACCTTGTGCTGCGGTTTAAGATCTGCAATCCGTACCATGCAGGCTGCAACACTAGGTCGCAACGAAGCTGGGCGGTGTGCGACCTTGTAAGTTCGATGCCTCATGGTTTTATCTGTAATCCTGATCCCTGCTACAGCTGTCTTCTCTTCAATGGTCAACCAAAATTCCACCGAGGCATTATCCTCCACCATTCTCCAATTTGGCGGAATGAACTTGGCCAACCCTTTAGCAAACTCCTTTTGCGCATCTTTTCGGTGATAGCCATGCTCCCCATCCATTTGGGTAATGAAGCGATAGGTTGGTTTTCCCTTAGTTTTAGGTTTAATGGCATGATGTTGGCTGATAAGTCGGGCCCAATCACCATCTTTGGCGGTCCATTTTCGAATATCTTCCAAATCTTTTGCCCGATAAGTGAGAGAATCCGTGCCCCAGGCAAAAAGAAAAACATCTTCGGTGGTTTTGAGGTCAAAAAGGTCAGGATCCGGGCCATCGATCTTAAAAGTGACCAAACCATCAGTTTTTCGCGTGATTTTGGCACCTAAACGCAGTTCGATTTCTCGTGCTGCTATACTTTCCAGACCCGAAACAACCATCGCATAACAAGAAATCGAGCTCATAAATGTATCGCCCTATTTTCTGAAGATTTAGACAAATTCGACCCACCTTACCAACGCCCAGCCAAATACACTTGATTATGGCCCTATTGTGAATATATTTACTTTTGAAGAATTGCAGGGTCAAAACTGTATAAAGCTTGATTTTCTTTATTGTCCGGAAACACTCAAGCATAATCAAACTTTCATCTTGATTTTACTGTTGTGGAGTTAAATTTATGGCTGACCAAATGCTGATTGATTTGCGAACTTTAATGGTGGAAAAAGAAGATTGCGATGCTGGCACCGTCCAGCAACTTCGCAATGGTCTGGCTCAAGGAAACCAACAATTCAAAAGCTTAAAAGAAGTTGTTCAACTTCTTAAAAAGAAAGTTGAAACCACTCCCGCTCCAGGCCAGAAAAAATTCCAACTTAAACTTGGTATCGCTCTTTATTTCATGGGGCATACCGGCGAAGCGATCGAAAATCTAACGCATGGCGAAAGCAGTCTTGCCTTCTTTTACCTAGGAAAAGCCTGTCTTTCCACCAAAAACATCGAAGAAGCCTCCAAAGCTTTTGATAAAGCTGAAAAGCTTGGTTACAACATTAATCAAGTTCAACTCCAACGAATTGATTTGCTGCGCCAAAAAGAAAACCTCAAAGAAGCAAAAGCCACTCTTGTAAAATTAGAAGAACTGGCAAGCCATAGTGCTGAGTTCCATTTTCAAAAAGCTGGAATATTTCTTGATGAAGGCGAAAAAGCCTCTGCCGTCAAACATCTTGAACGGGCTGTCGAATTAGACCCCACCCATACAGGGGCACTTTTCCACCTCGCTCAAGCAAACGATCAAGCGGGTAACGATCACGAAGCCATTGGCTTTTACGAAAAATGCCTTAAGCACCCCCCCATTCATGTTGGCGTGCTCAAAAACCTTGGTGTTCTTTACGAGGATAACAACAAATTTGATAAGGCGGTTGATTGCTACAAAACTGCACTTTATTCCGACCCCTTAGATGATCAAGCCAGGCTTTACCTCAAAGATGCACAAGCCGCTCAGACCATGTACTACAGCCCTGATGAAGACCGCGATAACAGCAAGTATAATCAGGTGCTTGAAGTTCCTGTAACCGATTTCGAACTTTCCGTTCGCAGCCGTAATTGCCTTAAAAAGATGAATATTCGCTCTTTGGGTGATCTTACCAGGGTTAGCGAAGCGCAATTGCTTGCAAGTAAAAACTTCGGCGAAACTTCACTCACTGAAATCAAAGAAATGCTGGTTGCTAAAAATCTTCGATTGGGCCAGTCCCTCGAAGATTCCACACAGCGAGAGCCAGTATTCCGATTACCGCAAAATCTCACCGAGCAGGAAATGGCTTTGATGAACAGGCCTATTTCTGATCTGCAACTTTCGGTTCGTGCGCGAAAATGCATGAGTCGCTTGGGTATCAACACCATGGGTGAAGTAATGCAGCGGACTGCGGATGAACTGCTCGAATCCCGCAATTTCGGCATGACTTCGCTCAGTGAAGTTCGTGAAAAACTGCAGGCAATGGGCCTTTCATTGCGAGGCGATTAAGTTTTTCTCTTGCCCGGATTTTTCGAATGAGTCTTTCCTTTAATCTGCTTAAAAAAGACGGAACGGCTCGCAGGGGTGTTTTAAAAGTCAGGGGTATCTCTATCGAGACCCCTGTTTTTATGCCCGTTGGCACTCTTGCCACGGTTAAAGGACTAACCTCCGACCAAATCGCTGATACCACCGCCAGAATTATTCTCGCCAATACCTATCATCTTGCTCTTAGGCCCGGCGCAGACACTATTCAAGCCATGGGCGGCTTACACAAGTTCATGAATTGGAATGGCGCAATCCTCACAGACAGCGGGGGATTTCAAGTTTTCAGCCTAGCGCACGATTGCAAAATCACGGATCAAGGGGCTGCGTTTCGATCGCATTTGGATGGTAAGCTTTTAGATCTCAGCCCGGAAAAAGCCATCGAAATTCAGGAAAAATTGGGCGCTGATATCGCCATGTGCCTTGATGTATGCCCGCCCTTTGGTTGTAATACCGAGCAATTAAAACAAGCGGTGGATAGAACTATTTTATGGGCATCCAGATGCAGAGACTCTGCTAAAAGCCCAACCCAATCGGTATTTGGTATCGTGCAAGGTGGCACCAATTTAGCACTGCGCGAATATTGCGCTAAGGAACTTATTAAGTTGGATTTCCCGGGCTATGCACTCGGGGGCTTTAGCGTTGGGGAAACTCCCGCCCAAATGGTGGCAGTGCTTGGCCAAAGTGCTTCGTTTTTGCCAGAAAACAAGCCCCGTTATCTTATGGGTGTGGGCAGGCCCGAAGATCTTTTAGATGGGGTTAATAATGGCATAGATATGTTTGATTGCGTCATGCCTTCAAGAAACGCCCGTAATGCCACTGGCTTTTCTTCTTTTGGTAAACTTAGAATGCGTAATTCTGAACATCGTAGATCAGAAAAACCCCTCGAAGATGGCTGCAACTGCTATTGCTGCACCCATCACACTAGGGCGTATGTGCATCATTTATTCATGGCGGAAGAGATGTTAGGGGCAACTTTGCTCACAATCCATAATCTAAACTATTACTGCAGACTAATGCAGGGTGCGCGTGATGCCATCGATTTGGGACAATTTCAAGCATATAGGGCAGATTGCCTTGCACGCTTTGAAGAGTAAACTTAAGATCAAGCTTAAGAAAATGTTAAAAGGGTAATGAGGTATTCATGATTCAGACTTTAATTTCGATCCAGCTTTGGGCCCAGGCAGAGGGGAAACCCGCGCAAACCCCAGAGCCTTTTTGGATGAATTTATTTCTGCCCATGGGAATACTGGTGTTATTTTATTTTATCCTGTGGCGACCCATGCAAAAGCAGGAAAAAGAACGCAAAACTCTGCTTAACACGATGAAAAAAAATGATCGGGTTTTGACCTCTGCAGGTATTTATGGGACTGTAGTTGCTGTCAGCGATACCGAGGATGAATTAACCCTAAAGGTTGATGACAACACCCGGATTCGTATGACTAAAGGAAGTATTTCTAGAAATTTTTCAAACGAAGAAGAGCATCAAGCCAAAACTAATGGTAAAGTCTCTTCCTAAGCCGTGGTTCTCAAGGCGGGGAACCGGCACAATATTTTGTTCCGCCAATGATGTAAAGTTCAAATTATGAAGCAGAATTTAAGCAGAATTGTCATCTGTCTTCTTTCTTTCCTTATTCCAAGCGCTGTGCTTTTATTGGCATATGGAAAGTATGATAGCGGCCAGGGCGGGTTTCGCCTTGGGGTCGATCTTGTTGGAGGTTCCATTCTCGTTTACGAGGTAGACTCCAAAAAGATTGAACCTGGTACCAAGGTTAATATTGAAGAGCTTGCTGCTTCGCTTAAAAGGCGTATCGATCCTGCAGATCTTTTTAATATAACCATCCGACCCATTCAGGGTGATCCACCCCGTGTGGAAATCATTCTGCCAACAGGCGGGCGAAAACAATCTGAAGCTGAAGAAAAAGCTTGGCAAATTGTGCTGGAAACCATCCGCAAGGAATTCCCAGGTAAAGAAGGCTCTAACTACCAGACCGTGCCCAGAGGCGACATCATGAAGCTTATTGCTCGTGTTGAAGATGCCTACCCTGATAAAGAAAAAGAGGCTGTCAGCAAATCCATCCGCGATCGATTCTTACAAAACAAAGAAAAACGCGGTCTTACCACCGAAGAAGTTGAACGCATCAAAGATCTCATCTCCCAGCAGGGAAGGCTTGAATTCAGAATTCTTGCCAACAGGCTTGATGACGAAGAGGCTATTGCTGCTGCAGAAAAATATCTGCGTGAACCTGCTAATCAAGTTCGCTTAAAACAACTTGCTCGCGATGGCGATTCGCCACCTGCCCCCAAGGCAGATAATGGCACCGCTACTTTCAATGCTTCAATCAACGGAGATCGGGCACAATATTCTTATTCTTGGATCGAAGTTGGTAAAGAAGAGCTTTACTCACTTGGACTTAACAGCTCCGCTGAAACCGATCCTGTGAGAAGTGGTACTTTCAAGCAAGTTGCATCAGTACGAGATAAAGAAGCCACCACCGCACCCGGTACCAACTCCTGCCTTATCTATTCCAGAAGCATTCCCAATCCTGAACGATTGATGCCCAAAGATCGAGAATCCGAAAAGAAGTATGAGTATTTTCTTTTAACTAGAAACACCGAAGCAGGTAAAGAAATCACAGGCGATTTCCTTTCCAGCGCTCGCAGAGGCATGGATGGTAAGGGCGACCTTACCGTAGATTTCCGCTTCTCATCTGAAGGTGGTAATCGCTTTTATGAACTTACTAATCGCAATCGACCCGCAAGCAAAGATGGTTTTAAAAGGCATCTTGCAATTGTTTTGGATGGACAGATTCGCTCTGCGCCTGTTCTTAATCAAGCCATTCGCACAGATGGCCAAATCAGCGGAAGCTTTACCCCTGCTGATATCGACACCTTGGTTAGAATTCTTCGTGCGGGCGCCCTTCCTGCCACTTTAAAACCTCAGCCAGTAAGCGAAAATACTGTTGGCGCTACCCTTGGCGATGACACCATCAAAGCTGGAACCTATTCGATTATCTTTGCGTTCCTTGCTGTTATCGTTTTCATGGTTTTTTACTACCGACTTTCAGGCCTTGTTGCTTGTGTTGCTCTTCTTTCAAACCTACTTCTTACCATTGCTTTCATGGTTATTGTGAAAGCCACCTTCACCCTTCCAGGCCTTGCTGGGTTGGTGCTTACTCTCGGTATGGCGGTCGATGCAAACATTCTTATTTACGAACGACTTCGTGAAGAACGGGAAAAAGGAGCTAGTATTCTTCTTGCTCTTAGAAACGGTTATGACCGAGCTTTCCCTACCATTATTGACACCCACATGAGCAGTATTTTCACCGCAATCATTCTTTATGTGGTTGGAAACGATCAGCTTCGTGGGTTCGGCATCAGTCTTACACTAGGGCTTATCATTAGTCTATTCACCTCGCTGTTTATGACTCGAACGATATTCGATGTTTGCCAGCTAAAGGGATGGATTGGCGACCTCAAAATGATGCATGTTTTTGTAAACCCTAATTTCGATTTCATGTCTATCAGGCGAGCGATGTTTTCCATCACTTTAGCCCTGACTATAATCGGAGGTGGTTTGTTTATTTTCAGGCTTGATAAGGGTGGACTTAACATCGATTTTGAAGGGGGTACCGCTTACAGTGGTCAACTCACTTCCATGCAGGATATTTCTTGGCTTAGAAACAAATTTGCTAAGACCACTCTCCCAGAAATTTCTATCGAACAAATCTTTCTGCCCAACCCTGAAATCAGTCAGGGAAATAAAAGTAAGTTCTTCACAATTAGAACCACCGAACGAAATCCTTCCATGGTTCTTGAAGAAGTTAACAAAATCGTTGGTAGCGATTTACAGCGAGTCCAATTATCCAAATACTCGGTTGATAAAAATGGCATGAATGCTTCTCTGGAGTTTGATAGTTACGCTTCCAGAGCACAAATCAGCCTCATACTCCGACAAGAATTTGAAAAGAAAAACCTCACCGCCGCTGCTAGACAAATGCGCTTGGATCCAGCTGGCGATCAAAAAGATGGTAGGTTTAACAAAATGACACTCGAACTCCCTGAACCTGCCAATGTTACCGCTCTTGAAGAATCTCTGAAATCTGTCCAATCCGAATTCAATTCAAAAGCTCAACCTGAAAGACTTGAAAACTTCGACCCCCAATTGGCCTCTAGTACTCAACAACGAGCCCTTTATGCCATTGTTGCTTCTTGGGCTGCCATCGTCTTTTATCTTTGGTTTAGGTTCGGTAACTGGACTTTTGGCCTTGCTGCCCTCCTTTGCCTTATTCACGACTTATTCTTCACTTTAGGCGCCATTGCTGTTTGCCATTATCTTCATGGCTCAGTTATTGGTAATTTATTCATGCTGCAGGAATTCAAGATAGATTTGCCCGCAGTCGCTGCTCTGCTTACTCTTGTCGGTTACTCCGTAAACGACACCATCGTTGTTTTTGACCGTATAAGGGAAGTTCGTGGCAAAAACCCAACTCTCTCATTCCAAATGATTAATGATAGTGTTAACCAGACTCTAAGCAGGACTGTTCTAACCTCGTTCGTAACCTGGTTGGTGGTTTTGGTTCTTTACATCTGGGGCGGTGAAGGTGTTCACCTTTTCGCCTTTGTCATGGTGGTTGGCGTTATCGTTGGAACTTACAGCTCGATTTATATTGCCAGTCCCCTATTGCTTATCTTTGGCGAAGGTATTGAAAAGAGCAAATTCAAGGCTCTTGGTTCAAGGGCTGCTGAATCTAATGCGTAATAGTTAAGGGTAAACACTAAAAGCCATCCGTTTAAATCGGATGGCTTTTTCTTTTACAGCCCTGTTACAAAATCCCTTAAAAACCTGTCTCGCTCACCAAACACATCAAAACCTAAGCTGCCGGATTACAAAACTAGAAACCAATACTAGAAGCCCTAGGTTGATTATTCTTTGCGGTCTTGGCGTCTTCGCGGTGAGAATGCTTTTTTAAAGCGCAGATGCCTAAGCACTACATTTTACAAATTACCCGCACAAAGAAATCATTTGTCTTCCTAAATTGTTTCGGCTTGA
Source organism: Planctomycetota bacterium (assembly GCA_003671255.1). Classification (GTDB taxonomy): domain Bacteria; phylum Planctomycetota; class Planctomycetia; order Gemmatales; family Gemmataceae; genus UBA969. The sequence continues at coordinate 17,854 of QWPF01000035.1, forward strand.
ATTGGACAAAGTTGGCTAAGGATAGACTATTTCGTTTCTGGTGCTTTCGTTTCTGGTGCTTTCGTTTCTGGTGCTTTCGTTTCTGGTGCTTTCGTTTCTGGTGCTTTCGTTTCTGGTGCTTTTTTCTTTTCTACTTTAGGGGATTCGGTTCGCGGGAACCCCTTATCTTTATTCATCCCTTTTTCGCGATCGTTACCGCAACCTGTCATTAATAAAGGAATTGATAAAGCGATCAAAGAAGACTTTAGGTAATGAATCATTTTGCCCTTCCAGAATTGCGTTGGATACAAATAAAAAAGGGTCGATTGGAAGTAAGCCAATCGACCCTTGAATTAAAACAGGAGAGACTACTTCTTTGGAGCTTCTTTAGCTGCATCTTTAGGTGCATCTTTGCCGCCTGTTGGGGCAGCAGGAGTTGCAGCCTTCTTATCATCTTTCTTAGGAGCTGGGGCATCGCCACCACAACCGGTGAAACCAGCAGCAATAAACGCAGAAAGAGCAAGAGTGCTAAGCATCTTTTTCATGATCACAATCCTTTGATTTTATCCAGTAGAATTCTGGATGTTTCCGCCCGGGAATAAAACAAGCCAAGTCTCCCGGGTAAGCGACTCGGCTTATATGATTAAAATATTATCAAGAATCAAAAGAAAATCAAGAATTTACTTCTTGTCTTCTTTCTTTTCTTCCTTCTTTACTTCAGGAGCCTTGTCTTCCTTCTTGGCTTCTTCTTTTTTAACTTCAGGAGCCTTTACTTCAGGAGCCTTGTCTTCCTTCTTGGCTTCTTCCTTCTTTTCTTCCTTCTTCACTTCAGGAGCCTTATCCTTTTTGCCTTCTTCTTTTTTAGCAGGGGCAACAGGAGCGCTCTTCTTGTCGTCCTTCTTGGGGGCTTCGCCACCACAGCCAACAACACCAGAAGCAATAACACCAGCGGTAATCATCAAAGCGTAGAACTTGTTCACAGTAGTCTTCCTTTCGAACAGTAATAAATCAACAATAAAGTTGTCTTTAAACATAAGCCCCTTTGGCTCGTGTCTATACTGTATTAGAATGCAACCGGAGAGAGCAAATTCCTAGTAAAATCTTAGAAAAATTTCATATTTCTTCATAATTTATTCTCGAAATGTGAACTTGTAACGCTTGGGCCTAAATCTTGAAGCCGGATTTTTTATCTTCTGCGATGATCAAAACACAAAGAATTGCATCATAAACAGCTTAAAAAGCCTCCCCTCACCTCCCATTCGCCCTATTTTTACGATTTACTTTTACGGTTGCGCTTGGCCTAATCGTTTTAATTTGCTATGCCCAAGTCGATAGTTGACCAATTTATCTCAGTCGGTAAGGAGTGCCCCGTGAGGCATAGCTTATTATCAAAATGGTTAGGTGTGTTTATTTTCCTTTTGTGTTTGAAAGTATTTGTTTTTGCCCAACAAGTACTGCAATTCGGGTTTGAAGGAAAAGAAACTTTCTTTCGACAGGGAAAATCAGATGCCAGTATTTCACTTACGAAGCATCAACTTTCAGATGAATCGGCTCACACTGGACAGAAGAGTGAACTCATAAAATTTACTGCAGGAAATGGCCAATTTGCACATTTCTTTTATGACTTCGGACAAGCTCAGGTAACGGATGAACTCAATATCAGCCTCTGGGTGAAAGCCAACCGCCCGGGCATGCAACTTTTCTGCAGAGTTATACTCCCCAAAGAGCGCGACCCTAAGAATCTTGATCAGCCATTAACACTCACCATGAAGGGCGACATCTACCAACTAACAGGTCGATGGCAACAACTCACGCTTCGCCAACCCATGAAACGGTTACGCGAACAAGTAAATTTATACCGTGCTGAAACAGGCAGAGATCCAGTAATGGCAGATGCCTATGTTGATCGATTGTTTTTGAATTTATATGGTGGGCCTGGGCAAACAGATGTCTGGATTGATGACATGGAAATCGGCCCTGTTTTAGAGCAGAAAGCCTCCTCAACGCCAAAAACTCCTGAAGAAGTTCCGGGGAAAACTCTCACCCGCCGCAGTTCTGAAGTGCAGCTTAAGGGCACCCAGTTATTAGTGAGTGGGCAAAAATTCTTTTTGCGGGGCATCAGGCATACAGGAACTCCGCTTAAAACTTTACGCGATGCAGGATTCAACACAGTTTGGCTCGATGAATCAGTTGCCAATTCCACATTAGAAGAAGCAGTTAATCAAGGGTTTTGGATAGTACCCATGATGCAACTTCCGGGCGCAGATGATTCGAACGGTGTACCAGCACAATTAACAAGCCAGCAGGCTGTGGGGAAAAAAGTCGCTAGATTTCTAGAGCAAGAAGCAGTGCTTTGCTGGGATCTAGGTAGCAACCTTCAGTTTGAGAAAAACAGTTTGGTGAGCAGATCTGCGCAATCGCTAAGAAATGCAGACCCAATGCGGCCGCTTGCAGCTGATGTTTGGGATGGTTTTCAGCGCTACTCGCGTAGTGTTGATCAAATTATGTTAGGCGCCCATCGCTGGCCTTTATTCACAACCATGGAACTGCCTGCTTATCGCGATTGGTTGTTGCAAAAAAGAAGGCTCGCACAGCCCGGAACATACACTTGGACTTGGATACAGACTCATCTTCCCGATTGGTATCTTCAATATGTTTCTGCAAAAGATGTGCAAACTAAAATGGATGAACCCAGCGGCCCTCACCCCGAACAAATCAGACTCCTCACTTACGCTGCCATTGGCGCAGGTTGCAAAGGTATTGGGTTTTGGTCCGACAAATTCCTTGCAGACAGCCATGGTGGCAGAGATAGGCTACTCGCTCTGGCTTTATTAAACCAAGAGCTTCAATTACTTGAACCCATTCTTGTCGAAACCGAAGAACCCACTTGGGTTGATACTTCCCTGCCCGATGTCAAAGCTGCAATTTTGCGCAGCGATAAGGGTATTCTCGTACTTCCAATGTGGATGGGCAAAGGCACTCAGTTTGTACCTCCTCAAGGTAGTGCAACCGAACTTTCCATCATCATTCCTCAAGCCCCCGTTGGATGCCAAGCTTGGGAAGTTACTCCTGGGCAAGTTAAATCTCTCCCTTGGAAGCGCGTGGTGGGCGGGATTAAAGTTACCATTAAAGAATTCAGCCTAGCAACTCCCGTGGTTTTAACTTCCGACCTCAGCCCTACAGGGTTGGTGGTTCGCTGGCAGGATCTGCAACGAAAAATGGCAAAGCTTTCTGCGCAGTGGGCACACGACTTGGCAGAGGAAGAGTTCACCAAGGTTTTAACTGTTCAAACCAAACTCGAAACTTCAGGCAAGCATCTTGCAGATTCTCAAATGCTTTTGAAGAAATCGCGCGACTTCATCAACGAAAGCCTAAACCACAGGCGCAATGGCGAATACTCTGAAGCTTACGCTACCGCCCAACGGGCCCTTCGGCCTTTACGCATCCTCATGCGAACTGCTTGGGAACAAGCCCTGCGCGATCTCGATTCACCGGTTGCTACACCCTATTCAATCAGCTTTTTCTCCCTGCCCGACCATTACAAGTTTTGGGAAGAAATCAAAGCTGCAAAGCTTTCAGACAATGTTTTGCCCGATGGGGACTTTGAACTTCCGCTTATAAAGTCCCAAAAGGTTGGGTAATGCAACAAGTGCCTT
>QWPF01000036.1 GCA_003671255.1 Planctomycetota bacterium
GCGCCTGCTTAGCAGCCATTAATCCGAGTAATTGCGATGTATCAGTAGCTTCGAGGTTGTTGGGAGCAATGCCAAAGTCACCAGGTGAAAAATCAACAGGAGAGATGAACCCACCGGTCTGACTATAAACCTTATCAGGGAATTTGGGATCTTTGTCGAAGTAATCTTCGGGGTTCCAATGAGAAGCGGGAATTTTGGTGATACCATCCTTACCATTTTTCACGAAGCTCCAGAAAGCTTCAAATCCTTCGGAACCAGGAAAGAAACATCCTGCTCCAACGATGGCCAATGGTTCCATTTTCATTTTGGGAGTTGCATCACTCATGCGGTCACCCCCGCATAACCCAGTTGTTCTTTAAGTTTTTCGAATTCGACAGGCACAGGAGAAGGGCTTCCCTGCTTAGCCAAACCGAGCAAAGAAGAGATCCGGAATTGCATCAATTGCGATGCGCCATGCAAGAGATTCAATGCAACAATACCAGCTTTGCGGTTCTCGGGTTTTTCGAGGAAAGAGCCTTTGACCCATTCATTGAAAGCCCCCATCGCAGGGCCACACCAAATTTGATAATCAACAACTCTGGTCGGTTCGCCTGAATTAGCCCATCGTGAGGATTGGCCCAAATACCATCGGAAGACCAAAGCCATCTTATGCTTGGGATCTTTATCCGCACGGGTCACTTGTTCGGGGTCTCGCTTGATGAAGAACTCTTTCGTCTGCTCCCAAATTTCTTCGAGGGAAGACCTGAAGATCGTCTTCTCTAATTGCGCTTTTTCCAGCGCGGGAATCAGTTCGATCGAAGCATATTCTCTGTAGGTTTCGTAAAGTTTTTGAGCCCGCATGGGGAACATGGTACCCCGCTTTAAAACCTGCACCTTCACACCCATTTCAAACATGTCTGCTGCGGGGGCCATCGCTACATCGGCCTGCCCAGATTCTGCAAGCATTTTACGAACCGCAGGGCAAGAACCTGATTCAATACACGATTGATTGATCGAACCTGAAACAACATAAGCTGCACCCATGATGAATGCCGCTGCAACAGATGCTGGTGTCGAAATACCACCCGCAGCACCAACCCGCAATGGTTGCGAATAGTTGTACTGCGCTTGCAAGCGATCTCGCAATGCAATGATCGTAGGGACAAGTGTGATTGCAGGTCTGTTATCGGTATGGCCGCCAGAATCAGCTTCAGCAGTTACATCTTGCGCGACAGGAACCAAAGAAGCCAGCTTGGCTTGCTCAGGAGTTAGCTTTCCTAGTTGAACTAATTCGTGAACGAATCGCTCTGGGGCAGGGCTGAAGAATTTGGTAGCAACCTCGATGCGCGATACTTTTCCAATCACCCTGTTTGGAGTAACAACATTACCCTTGGCATCACGGTATATGCCATGCAGCCTGTAAAGAATCAAAGGCAGAGTTAAATCAAGATAAGCGGAAGCTTCCACCAAGCGGATTTCTTCACGCAGGTAAAGCTCTGCAATCGCCATCTCATGACGAGGCTCGTTGGGGCTGTGAATAAGATTAAAGCCAAAAGGCTTGTTGGGAACTTCAGATTTTAAGCGATGGATTGCATCTTCAACGCGGGAAAGAGAAAGGCCCGCAGCACCAAAAAAACCAAGCATGCCTGTGCGTGCCATTGCTGCAACTAATTCGACCGAAGCAATGCCATTAGCCATCGCCCCTGCCAAATAATTGTATTCGAGACCCAGATCGCTACGGAAAGACGGGTCACCCAGATCTTGCGGCATGATCGTCATCGCCGAAGACCCTTTGAGCAATTAAACACCCCGCCACCTCCCCACAAAGTTACGGAAAACAAACGGACTGCCTGGCCTCATTAGCCATCCTTGGCAGCTCCAGCCAACCCTGACTGGAAGCTAATATCATAACGCCCCATAGTGCACTCTTCCACAAGGCATTTGCAGGAATGCCAAGATCTTTTCGCTACAACCGTAACAACCCTCCAAAAGCCCCTCGAACAGGATCATCAACACAGGTCCAATTATCGTCCTAAAGCATTATTTGATATAGGTTTAAAGCTACAATTTATGCAGATTTGTGCGTTTCACTCAGCTTAAAGGCAAGGGGCCGAGAAATTTCAAATATTCTAGCTTTTCTTAGACCAAACCCCACCACCTACGAAGCAACCACTCGGTAGCAACGATGGCGACAAAAAAGATCATGATAAAAGCATAAATCGGAGACCCGATGTTCGATTTCCAATCGGGATAGTATTTACCTCCTGCTTTTTCAGTCAGAGGGGGTTCATTAATTAGCTTTTGCAGAAAAGTTTTCAATTCCTCAACCCGCTGGAAAGTTCCACCGCCCGCAGTAGCAATCTTCTTTAACAACTCATGGTCAGCAGCTCTTCGAGTCATTTCAAGGTCTTCATCATATACCATGAAGCGCGCAGAAGATTTGCCCGCAATCACCTCGCCACTCGGGTCTTTACCCTCAGCTTCAACTTCAATCTTATATTCACCAGATAACTCAGAGTTTAAAAAGACACCTCGCTCTTCCGTACCCTTTTTAGAAGTTGGAACACGAACCGCTTTACCATCAGGGCCAAACACTTGAACTTGGTATTTGCCTGCTTCCAACTCATTACCATCCTTGCCACGAAGAGCAACCCGGAACCCAAGCTCATTGTTAGCGGGGATGCGTCTGGAATCCGGGATAACCAGAACACTGCCCTCCATCTCTTCCTGCCTGGCAAGCCAGCGAACCATCTGAGCCCAAAATCGTGCATGATTTTGCTTGGATTCAGGATCGCGAATCCATTTGTAAGAAGTATCCGCACCAAAAGCCAAGGTTCGACCCTTCCCATAATTCTGCGTCACAAGCAATGGTTCCTTGCTATCGGATTCGGCAAGCACGGAAGATAAGCCTGGCTTCAAGCTGCCTAATTTGGTCTGACCATCCAACTCCTTAAGTTTGGCCCAAGCACCCTGAGCGCCTGCGATCTGATTAGAGATTTTAAGGATGTAAGAATATCTTCTTAACCCATCATCGGTTGGGACCATTTTTACCGGTGCATCAATCTGCCCTTGAACATCAAGCATAACAGGAAGAAGTTTTTCGATGGGAGTGCCCTTCCAGTCGGAGTTGCCGAAGGTGCTGTAACCGCCCAACATTAAAAACCCGGTGCCTTTATCAAAGACCATGCGTTCGATCTGCTCAAGCACATTATTCCCCAAAACCTTCACTTGTGCTGCGGTGACATCGCCAAAAATAATGGCATCGTAATTGCGCTGTTCAAAACGAAAGAGATCCCGAACATCGTCATCGGGCTTGTCATTGCCACGCAGCCAAACCGGGAAAAGACTGATTTTAGAATCCTTACCGAGGGCATCGCAAATAAACTGAGGCTCCCAAGCGCGCAATTTATCGACCAAAAGAACTCTAGTGCCCTCTTTAACAACCGTAACATAAGTATCAATTTGATTATTTGCAGCACTGATTTCCCCGGGTAAAGGCATAAAATCACGCCTCGGATCGCCAACCTGAACCGTAACCTTCACCTCACCCAAAGTGCCAAGAGGCCTGTGCCTGATCAAAATTTCATTGCCCTCTGCCCGCTTAAGCTGAATGGTATGCCCGGGCACCCCTGCAATTTTTACTTCAGCATCATCTTGAAAAATCCTTGCAACCACAGGCACTCCATCCAAAAGCAGTCGCACACCCACCAAAGCATTCTCAAACCCCGGAGCATTCAAACTGACTTTCACACTGATCTCACCCCCGAGCGGAATAGTAGGTGTCGGTTCAGTGGAAATGGAAACAAGCGCAAGATCGGTCTGGCCCGCAGTTGTAGTCGGTTTTCCCAAAGCAAACGAATGAACATTCAGCGAGAGGTCGCGCAACCGCTGAGCCAAAGGAAGAGCAGGCTGCCTCGAAGTTCCATTATCTGCACCATCGCTAAAAAGCAACAACCCGCGGAATTTATCTTGCCCAACCGTTCTGTCAACCATTCCTTTAAGTGCATTACCAATATCTGTAGTTTTACCCGAAGGAAGGCCAGGCTTCTCAAGTTCAAAATCTGATAATTGGGAAGAGAACTGAAAGGTTTTAACCTCGGTATCTTGAAGCTGAAGCTTTTTTAAAAGTGGGTCGTTATCTTTCAACACCTGCTGCAAATGATCCCAACGAGAAGTTTGATCCGCCTCATCAAGAATCGTCATGCTCTCCGAAGAATCCAAAAGCAGATAAATGATGCTGCGAACCGATTGCTTGTCAAAGATCGCAAGCGAGGGCCTGAAAGCCACCAAAAAAGCCAGCATCATTGCCATCAATCTTACAAAAAGGATTATTCCTATCCTAGAAGTAGTAGCCCGAGGAATCCCAATGTAAGTCCAAATCGTAATGCCCACAAGCAACGCAGGAAGGGCGAAAAACATCAACCCACCTACCGCTCGAAAACCTACCACCAATCCACCACCGCCCAGCGCACCTTGCAATGCTGTCCATAACATCGCAAGACCCACTAATATTATCCCACCCACCAGAAAAATCACCCTGCTGCCCCGATTCACCAACATAGGAAACACCACCGGCAAGCCTATCGCCACCACCAATATTATCAGCAAAGGCATAAGCACAGAAAGCAAAGGTAGTGACCCAAGCATCCCCATTGCAGTCGACCAGGGCCATAGCGGATCGATCACCCAATCCATAGGGCAGACCTCCACAAATCAAATGTAGACAAAGGCATTTTCATGCAGGAAGCGGTTCCTTCTTATAGAACTTATTCGCAGCAAAACTCTCCATCGTAAGAATAAAAGGCAGCAGCAAAAGCAACCAAGGCATCAACTCTAAGGGTGGTTTATAATTCTGCCTGATACGCTCGGTCAAATCAGCATCCTTACCCAAAGGTACAACCGATCCCTTGCCAAATAACTCTTCCACCTTTTCAAGCGCAATCTTTTCGAGATAACATTCCTCCGTAGCAATATTAAGACTAAAAGCAGAAAGCTCTTTTCCTTTGTTGTCAAGAAGTTGGTAATTACCAAATTGCACCGCCTGCCTCAAAACCAAAGGGCCTCGATTTTCCCCCAAATTAATCACACTCTCCGCAGCACTCAAACCCGGGCCACGAAGCTGCAAAGGAGTTTTCAAAGGCGGCGCAGGCAACCCAATGACCACAGGCTGACCCGATAAAAATTGCATCTCAGGCAAGCGACTCTCACCCCCCAGATACTTCGCAGTACGATCCAAAAGCACCAAACCAAAAGAGGAGTCCTGCCAGTAGTTATTGTAAAACCGATTACCTTCCATCTTGCTACCATCAAGAGGCGTGGTGAACGCAACAACTTTGCCAGAGCCCACGCTTTTTTCAATCAATGCAGCATCCGCAAGGGCGCCATCAATGATGTAACTTGCAAGAATACTGGAATCTTCAGAAGGCTTCACTTTCCAACGGCCCAATACAAAAGGGCGAAGTTCCGGGCGATTAAAATCCGGGTCAGCAGATGCAATCCAATCTTTAAAAGGCGCAGTAAGAGCATTGGCGTTATCGAATCCACCTAGCCAATACCCCTGCTTTCCTGCAGGAATTCGCTCAAACGAGGTGTAAGTTATAGGCAAAAGCTGTTTAGCCTCTGGAGTTCCATAAGATTCTAAATTCAGCCCCGGTGCAGGCACAACCGCCAATCCCCCGCCATTCTTCACATAAGCATTTAACTTCTGCAAAACAACAGGATCCAACTTGTTGACTTGAAACAAAACAACCGTTTTGAAAGAAGAAAGATCATCCAATTTGGGAACGCCCTGTAAAACCCTTGTCTCCGATTTAAAGGAACCAAGTGCATCAAATGCAGCCCGTATAATACGAGGCGATTTGGTATCTTCTGCAAGGATGAGAACACCGGGCTTTGGCCTGACCTGAAAAGTCGCATAGCGTTTATCATTGGCATCCCAAGCATCGGTGGAGGTCAGTTTCGCAACCACCTGAAAATACTGCGGCCCAGCTTCCAAATTTTCGATCTTGGGCACAGGCAATTCAAACAAGGCCTCGGTAGCTACACCTTTCGGGCAAAGATAAGATTTCTTGTCCGCAATCTTCATATCTGCGGGCAGGTTTTCGATCGAACAACTTACCAAAGCCTTATGATCAATACCTGTGGATCTTAAAAACATTCTTACTTTAATAAGGCCGCCCGGTTCTGCAACTGCAGGCTCAACCGTCATTTTTTCGATCGCAAGCTCTGCAGGATTATCTTCACCAACATCGATGAAAACAGTGGAAACATCCTTCGGGATAACTACGCCACCACCCTCCATTCCATTCCATGATTGGTTGGTTCGATCTGAAAAAATAAAGACAAACTTAGGAGGCACCCCTTCGCCTTCGCCAAGGGTTTGCAAAAGTCTGTAAGCATAATTCACCTGGGAAGCGAGAGTTGTTCCTGCAGGATGGGTTTTTAATTCTGCAAGTTTTTGCCCGACCTGCCTTCTGCCAGGCAACCATTCTTGCGCGCCTGGCTTGGCATTTTCAAGGCTCGCACCAAGATCGAGAACAGCAATTTTACTATCGGGGGAAAGTTCATCAAGGAACTTACTGGCTTGAAAGCGAGCTTCATCAAGTCTGGTTTTATCGCCTATTTTATAATCCATGCTTGGCGTGGTATCAAAAATCATGATCGCAGCAATCTGCTGATCCCTGCCAAACGAAAAGTCGCCCATGGTGATTCTGGGTCGTGATAACGCCAGGCATATCAAAGCCACCACCAACATGCGTAAAAGTAAAAGTAACCAGTGTTGGATGTTCATTCTGCGCTGGTTTTTGTTTTGTTTTTGAAGAAGAAATCGAATTGCAGGGAACTTGATACGCTTGGGCTTTTGCTTCATGAGAAGATGGAAAAGCACAGGCAACGCTACCATTGCCAAACCTGCAAGCAAATATCCGTGAACAAAACCCATATGCAACAACCACTTAAGCGAAGGGGCACCCACACGAACTCAAACGATATACTACCGGTAAATGGTTCAAGATCCTAGAAATGGTTCAAGTAATTTTCCAACTCAACAAACTTTTCACTTCCCAAGGGCAACCCAAACAAAAACAGGAATCAAAAGCGCCTTTGCCTTTGTAATAAATACTCCATCAAAGCCTTGTCGAAGTTTACACTCGTATCAATCGCAACATAATCACAACCACTGCGCAAACACTCATCCTTGTATTTTTCCCTAAACTGCTTAACCGCCGCAAGGTAATCATCCTTCATACCATAGGCATCCACAGTAACTACCGTGGGGGTTTCAACATCTTCAAATTCAACCATGCCATCGAAAGGAAAATTGGCTTCTGCTTCATCAAGAATATGAAAAAGAATGATCTCATGTCCGCGATGCCTAAGCTGATGGATTGATTTAATGATCGGTTCTGGATCAGCAAGCAGGTCGCTGAATATCATAATCAAGCTTTTCCCTTTAATAAGGGAAGTAAGCTGGTTCATGCATGAGCCATAATCAGTTATGCCCTCTGGTACCAGCTTTGAAAGCACCGAAAGCACCGAGGAAAACTGCGTTCTTTTGCTGCGAGGTGGCAACCAAGCTTTAAGCTTTTCGCCAAATGTGACCAATCCCACGGGATCCTGTTGGTTGATCATGAGGTAAGTCAGCGCTGCCGCCAGGCATGTTGCATATTCAAACTTGGTTAGATCCTGCCTATAGGTATACCCCATCGAAGCGCTTTGATCGATTGCGAGGTAACCCATCATATTGGTTTCGGCCTGAAACTTCTTGAGATAATATTTTTCAGTCTTGGCGTAAACCTTCCAATCGATGTCTTTAATATCATCGCCTGGTGCGTACTTGCGATGTTCGGAGAATTCAACACTGAAGCCTTGAAAAGGGCTGGCATGCAACCCCGAAAGAAACCCTTCAACAATAAACTTGGCGCGTAAATCTAGCCTCGAAACTTGATTGATGACTTCAGGCTTGAGGAATTTTTCGGAAGAGTTCATTTCAAATCCGCTCTGATGGCATCTTCATCTTCAATCAAAAGAGTGCCGTCAGGCTCCAAAAACCCCATGGCATCGATATGAACAAACCCCTGTGCCAAAGCTGCTAATCCAAGCGCGATACGCTTAAAAACAAGGGTATCGGAAGCATTATCTTCCATCTCGGGAGTAACTTCGAAAGAGAAAATTTGCTTAACTTGGATGATTCGTTCCATTAAATCAAGCCGCTGTTTGCTCTCTAGCCAAGCAGCCCAGGTATTAATCTCTGCGCGAACACCTTTTTCGGAAGTTAGAAAATGATCCAAGATCAATTCCCCAACCGAAGGGTGGGAAAGGATCAACTGAAACCAGCCATCTTCATCAGTCCGAAATTTACCCTTAACTTCAGGTATCAACGACTGAAGGCATTCCATTATCCTAAATGGTTCGGGGCCATCTTCCTGCAACAGAAACACCCTGAACCATCCAGCCATGAAATGCCTCCTTCATTAAAACCTGATAACTTATTTGGCAAACTTCGAAGGATCAACAACGATCGCTTCAGCAACTTCGCCGTTTAACGCCTTCATGAAGTTGACCAAATCCTTCTTTTCAAAAGGAGTAAGGCCCAACGCCAAAGGCTTGATCGCCTTGGGACCCGAGGCTTTTTCGCTGGCATAATCACGCATGCGAACATCCAAGAAGGGGTTTACATTGCCGCCCTTTTCATAGAAATCAACGACTTCTTCAAGGGTTTTAAGGCTGCCATCATGCATATAAGGGGCAGTCGCAAGAAGCTGACGAAGGTGAGGGGTTTTAAAAGCACCTACAAGTTCAGGATTTTTCTGACCCGTTGGCTGAGCTCCAAATCGCCCCAACATACCTTCAGGCAACTTTCCATCCTTGGCACCCACACCCAAATTATGAAACTGGCTATCAGAAAAACTATCTCCAACATGACAGCCATTGCAACGAGCTTTGCCATTGAACAAGATCCTGCCGTTGTTAATGCTTCGAGCAAGTTCAGAGGTAGCAGCTTTATCCGCACCCTTTACGCCAAGTGCTTCTAAAGCGCTGGAATCCTTGGCAGCAATTGCTTCGGATAACACTTTTTCATAATCCTTTGCAAGCACTTCAAACTTGCCTGTTTCTTCTTCTCCAACTCTTTTTCGCATTGCAACTTCAGTACGATCATGAATGGAATTTCCAGTAAGAACGGTGCGTTCATAAGCAGCCATGGCTTTTGCAGCACCATCGCGGGTGGGCAGGGTACCGAAAACATCCTTGAACATCGCAACATACTCGGGCTTTGCTCGCAACCTTTCAACCGCTGCATCCCACGCATTACCCTTACCATCAAACATTTCAGAAGAGTTTTGAGGAGGGCCTTGGGATTGAGCTTCCAAGGTTGGGGCACGGCCATCCCAGAACTGCGCCAAGTTGTACGCAGAGTTATAAACCGAAGGTGCACTCATACCACCAAGTTTGCCATTGATACCAATTGACACCATAGATTGGTCTGTGAAACCCATTTTAGGATTATGGCAGGAAGCGCAGGAAACAGTATTATTGGAAGATATAATCGTATCGAAATAAATCTTCTTACCAAGATTCCACTTGGCAACCGTCATGGAATTTTCAACAGGAACCGGTGGGTTTTGAGTCAAGCCAAGAGGCACCTTGATTTTAACTACCGCCATCTCTGATTTTTTACCCGTAATTACATCCGCAACCGTCTGGGTTCCTTCATTCCAAAAAGATGTAAGTTTATCCCACTCTGCAGCATTTTGCGAGCGATTCAAAAACACGATGGGAACTTGTTCCGCATCAGACTTCATCCAAGCCTTATTGGGCAAAGCGAATTCGAAATCAGGCTTATCTGGAGCTGCAGCAATGGCCTTTTCATCAACATTGAGCAGGTAAAGAGACAAGCCCAAGCTAAGTGCTCCAAACCCAAAAACGCATGTCTTTTTGAAGTCATAACTAAACATTCTATTCTCCTTGAAATTAACAGATCACATAGGAAGGTAATGAACTAAAACTCAGGCTTTTTCATGGGCGAAGTGGGCTTGGATCTGCCCGTTCCACGATCATACTTCGAAACCTCAGGCTCGCCAATATGCGCCAGCAATTGTTTCACAATATCATCACTGCGCTTGCCCTCGGCTTGCGATTGAAAGTTTGCCCCGACTCTGTGCCTAAGAACGGGAACAGCAGCTTTCTTAATATCATCTATAGACACGCTAAAGCGCCCATCCATAGCAGCAAATGCCTGACCTGCACGAATTAAAAACTGGCCAGCACGAGGCCCCGCACCGTAATCCACCCAACGCGTGATAAAATCTGGGGCATCTAATCCAGGGCGTGTACTTCGCACCAACCGGGCAACATAATCCACCACATAATCACCCACCGGTACGCCACGCACCAACTTTTGCAAATTGATAATAGCTTTACTGCTCAACACCTTGGTTAACTCGTGAACTTCATCCTTGGTGGTCTGTGTAAGGATTTTCTTTTCCTCATCAAAGGAAGGATATCCCACATAAATATTAAACATGAAACGGTCTTGCTGCGCTTCGGGAAGGGTGTAAGTACCTTCCTGCTCGATCGGGTTTTGCGTTGCAATCACAAAGAAAGGATCGGGGAGTTTATGCGTTTCCTGCCCAATGGTGACTTCCCTTTCCGCCATCGCCTGCAAAAGTGCTGCCTGGGTTTTAGGCGGGGTTCGATTAATTTCATCCGCAAGAAGAATATTGGTAAAGACAGGGCCTTTAACAAAGCGAAATTCTCTTCGCCCGGGCTCTTTTTCATCAAGAACCGTAGTTCCTGTAATATCCGAAGGCATAAGGTCAGGGGTGAACTGAACCCTGCGAAATGAAACATCCAAAATCTGACTTAAAGAACTAACCATAAGGGTCTTGGCAAGACCGGGAACACCCACTAATAAGCAATGCCCCTTGGTGAAAATTGCTGCCAAGATTTGATCGATGACTTCCGACTGCCCTATGATAACCCGGCCTAACTGCTCCACCATTTGTTTACGAGCATGGTTAAACTGACTTAAATATTCGCCTATTTTATCCGTTGACACCTTTAGATACTCCTCGAATCCATTCCGGGCTTAGAAATTCAGACTTCCTCATTCTAATAAAGAAATGCAAGCTATAACAGCAATAATTATTAATTGCCCAAATCAATTAAAATATCATTCGCCATCACCCAGCCATATCTCCCATCCAAAGTATTAACCAAAAACCAATCATCCTGATGATCCAAGATCTTAAGTTGAGTTGCTGGTTTTAATGCAAGGCCGGAATGATTAGGGTAGGATGATTCATTACCAACTTTAAGATAAAGAGGTTTCTCCGCTACAATCGCATTAAAAGCAAACCCTTGCTTACCTTTATATTTTGGAATAACCGTACAGGCGTAAAGCACACAACCACAAACGATAAAAAAGCCGATTTTTCGCAGCTTGCTTCGAGTTCGAAAAATCGCAACCCATCCAAACAAGTTAAGTGCCGCTATGATAAAAAGAATATTTCGCGACCCTAAAACTTGAACCGAAGAGGCAGTTACAGCTTCCTCAAGATTCAATTCATGAAGAAGCCAATGGTTGATTTTCAAAAGCGAAGCATCGCAAGGAAACAAGCGCAACCCCCGCCTAGAAACCATCAAAGCATGAGCGGGATTGCCTGCCAATAACTCTGCTGAAGCCCACTCGCGAAAAAAGACAGGAGTTTCAGGCAAATGGCCTACACAATTTCTAAAGGCCACAGAAGATAGCTTAAAAAGTGGGCGGGCTTGGGTCGCATCATGCCTTAAAACCAAACCTTGATTGTAATAATCCCGGGCCTTATCAAAATCTTCCTGCGCCTGTTGGTAAGGAAAAACCAAAGAAATAAGAACCAGCATTCCAAGGTTCATCTGCGAACCTCCAAAATGCGAATCCAAACAATTGCCTGACCAACGATATCGCAATCTTTATTTGAAAGATCGGGATTAAATTTAAGCGTTTCAATACGACTAAAAAACTTAGCAAATCGCTCTGTTTCATCCTGATTGAAGAACTTAGCAAACAACCCGTTTACAATTTCAGCACTGGTCACCACACCGGATAAACCAAAGGAGCAATGAAAATATTCCTGCATCAATTCAAATACACCCTGTATCTGAAGCAAATCCGTTTTATGTTTTAGACTTGTCAGGTTTTCAAGCACCCATGAGGCACGACCTTTCGCATTAAGAAGCTCAATACTAGTGCGGTATTTTACAACACTCCAAATCGCAATCCCAATAAAAGGGGGAGTAAAAAACATCCAGATAAATTCTGTAAAACCAAACCCTTTTACAGAGTTCATCCAAGGTGTTTTTCGTAATCCATCAATATCAAAAACAACCTCTGGCCCCCGTAAAGCAACCGGAAAAATCTGCCTTTGCAAAACCTCAACTTCAATCAAACCAGAAAAATCTAACATCAACTGATTCTTGAACCATGGAATGTCCGGATTGATGTAGGCAAAAGGAATTTCAGGGATGACTAACTTGCCCTCTTTCAAAGGCCAAAGCCTGCAAAAATAACGCCATCGATTCGCCCCAGCCTGCGTTAATCCAGGCAAAACCTCCACCTTAAAAGTTGTATCGCCCCCAAACATCGTTGCAAAATCCAATTCACCAGGCGGAACAAGAACCTTCCCAACCGCCTGAATATCAACTTCAAAATCAAACGCAGAACCAGGGTTGATAATCACTTCTTTAACTAAAGTGCTAATACGAAATCGGGCACCTACCGCACCACTAAATTGCACCCCATCAGGTAGATTTCTAGGAAACCAAGGAGCCAAAACGGTTTCGCCATCAGCAGCACGTGAAACAGCACCTAGGATGAAAAAAAGAGTGGCAACAAAAATGGTTTTAGTGATCCTCATTTAGAAGAATCCCCGCCCGCAGATTGCCTTACCTTTTTTGCAGCATCACGAATCATTTTTCCCGCCTCTTCCTTATTAATACCCTGCAAACCACCACGGTAAGGAACGAGATCAAGATTCCCCGTGCCCGCCTGAACTTTATCCGTCAATCCCTCTGCTTTCTTATCCGTCTTTTTCCCTTTTGAATTATCTGGTTCCTTATCAGAAACACCACCCTTGTTTTTATCCTCTGCAGATTTCGATTGCGCATTTTTATCACCCTGCTTCTTATCACCACCACTTGATTTTCCCAAGGAAGATTCACCCTTGGGCGCATCACCTTGCGCAATTAAAAAAGTGTTATAGGCAATTCTTTTGTTGATTCGCATCAAATCCAAATCAGAAATCGGTGCTTTTTTCAAGGCGTTTTCGAGTAATTCATTGGCTTTAAGAAGATAATCAGAACTTCGAATCCGGGAGGTTTGCAACACACAATCATTAAAACCAATCGCTGCACCTACTGCGTAAATCGAAGACGATGATGCAAGATTTTCCAGCAAACCCGAAGCTGTAACAAGAAGTGCTTCCTTCTCTTTTAAAGTAACATTATTAGAGATCGCAATATTAGCTAAAGAGTAATACCAAGAGGCCTGAGCAACATCGCGGGCCCGGGGAAGACTATTGGCCAAATATCGCTGGGCGTTTTTAAAATCGCCCTTTTCAAACAATAAGATGCCCTGCACAACCTCAGGATCTTCCTGACCTTGAAAAAAAACTCCTGCAAGCACCAAGGTAATAATAATTGGGCTCATTGATCGCCCCGCTTTGCTAATTTAAACGACAGCGCCGAAACATTGGGAGGAAACATAAAAGCAATCAAAAGACAAAGCAAACCAGGAAAGGCAAACCAGGCAGGCGCTGCAACAAAAACCACGCCATCATCTTGAAAAGATACACCACTAGAATCACCTTTTTTTAACACTTCTAAAACACGGCCATCCGGAATAATTTTAGAATCAAGTGCCACCGTTTCTGCATTTTTTTCCGCACAATAAACCCGAAGGTCCACGGGAACTTTAGAGTCCTCAGGAAATACCAATGTCAACCCGATTTCATCCGGGATACCAAAAAGATTTAAGGCTTCCTGAACTGATCCCACCCCATCCTGATTTTCAAATAAAATAACAACTATCTGCTTAGTATTTAGATTTTGATTTTGCAATGTCTCAAGGGCGTTTTTTAAAGCCTCCCCCAACGACCCAACCCTGCCCAAAATATCAGGCGCTGTTCTTTCTACAGAAACTTTCTTTAATGATGAAACCACATATTCATAAAACTCCGGATCTAAAGTCAGTGGGCAAAAGAGTTCACTTTCCCCGCCATAAGGCATCAATCCTATTCTGCCACCTTCTCTTAGAAAATGTTCTTTTTGTATTTGCGAAAGTAATCTCGCCTGCAAATTAATCGAAGCCGGTGATGATTTCCCATCATTCTTTAATGCGATGACAACCAACCCATGCCTTGTTTCCAATCCACTGGCTTTATGATTTAAAAACGGGCCAGCAATTGCAATAACCAGAAAAAGCAGACCACTCAACAAGCAAAGATTTTGCCTGATAAACCAAATCAAAGACATGGGCTTGATGCTTCCTGAAGGAACCCAAAGCGCTAGGCTTACAGCAAGTTTTTTTTGAGTTCTGTGCAACGCTATCACAACGAAAACTAAGGGAACCAAGCCCAATAATAACCAAGGATGCTCAAATATATTATTCATGAGCTATGCAATCCTTTGCCAGCGACTAGCAGGTGAAAAGATGCCCAAGCCACAAAAAAGCAGACATGCGAAAAAGCACCATGGGTAAAAGTTTTGTGAGGGTTTCGAATATAAGGACAAGCGCGACTGTTGCTCCCATTGCCCGATTTTCTGAAACGCCTCTGCCATGTTTTTTTCATCCGAGGCATCCAGAGCCAAGCCATTGGCTATCTGGGCCAGTTGCCTTAAACCCTGCTGCGCCTGCCTTCGCTTTTCTTTTTCTTCAGAAGAAGCAGTGTCTTCAAAAAGCTTATCCCCCGTGGGATAACCTACATCAAGAGTATAAATTGCAATATTTAGTTTTGCAGCTAGGGTTGCAAGATCAATTGGATTTAAACCGGAAAAGGGAGCAACCACATTCTGTTCGCCATCTGTTAATAGAAGAATTAACTTCCTTTGATCAGGAATGGATTGCAATTTATCGATGGCCAAAACCAGGGCATCCGAGATATTGGTTTCAGAAGAGCCCGGAACTTTTTTGGGTTCTAATTTGTCTAGCACCGATAAAAAAGCGGAATGATCCAAAGTTAATGGTACAAACAACTGGGCACGGGAAGCAAAAGCCACCAGCCCAATAAAATCGCCAGCCCTGCCTTCATAATTTTGCTTGAAAGAATTAGGGTGATCTTTAGAGTTATTACCCTGCAAAAAAGAACGGATATTTTCCTTTGCAAGACTTAGCCTTGAAATAGCCTGACCACTCTCCAAAGTCAAACTCTCGGCCATGCTGCCACTGATATCGAGAACGAACTCAACAGCCAAACCTTCTATTTTAACAGAACTGTTTTTGATAATTTTTGCAGGTTGAGCCAAGCCAAGAATAAGAAAAAAAAGGCAAAGGGTTAAAGAGATTTCACTTACACGCTTTGTTTTAGTTTTAGGTAGTGGTGCGTTTTGAAGTAAAGAACAACCGGGGAAAGGCAGCGCCCGTGCGTTTTTAGAAAAATTAAGCCACGGAATCACCAATACAGGCAATAATATTAGGAAAACAGGATTATGAAGAAACCATGAAGCCATTGAGTTTTCCAAAAAACATCATTCAACACAAGTGGATCAGATTAGTCACTCAATTAGTTAAATCTTACGCTTTTTACCGAAGAAAGCTTCAAATAATGTGGTTTTTAACTTAAATAACAAAGCCAAGCTAAAGGGTGAATCTTGAAAAAAACAGTCTTTTTATTGGGGCAATAAGAATGCAACATTCAAAATAGAAATTTATGTTATGTTTATTTAGCGAAACTTTACCCCATTCCCGATTGTTTATTGAAAGAAGGGCGAATAGCAGTATAGTTAACAGTTAGACTACAATTTAAAATACAAAGCTTTTGTATAGGAACACTTAGTTTTAGATCGATGTTTTATTGTGTCTTTTAAAAACAGCTATGGATAGCAAAGCCCTTGATGAGGATGCATGGATATTTTGGAAGAAAAAAAAACCTGCCCACCGAAACGGGATCTCGAACAACTTTTGCAGGGTAATTTGTCTCAGTGGACTTCCCTTGGCTTGCGTCAGCATGTTGAATCTTGCGTGTATTGCCAAAGGGCATTAGCAAAACTCAGGCTCCGCACTTCACCTGATGACAGCATTAATCTTCCCGATGAGTTAACCAATACCGAAAGCAACTCAGTTACCCGAAATACCGATTCCATGCCAAAGCTGGAACTCGAAACAGATCACCTATTCTTAGGTACTAAAGGCCAGGCAACGACTGCATACAACAGCGACGGCAGTTCGATACCTGAATTCAAAATATCACCCGAAGGCACTAAAGTATCGTTAAGCTTTTTATCTTCCCCACAAGGTCCAGACGAATTAGGCCGGTTGGGCAGTTACAAAATCATCAAGCTATTGGGCGCAGGTGGGATGGGCCTTGTTTTTGAAGCGGAAGATACACTCTTACGCAGGCAAGTTGCACTTAAAGTAATGAAACCTGAAATCGCAATCAAAGCCGACCACCGTCAGCGGTTTTTGCAAGAAGCAAGATCAGGCGCAGCAATCCCCCACGACAACATCGCAACGGTTTTTCAAGTAGGCATCGAAAACAATGTGCCCTATCTTGCAATGCAATTTCTCCAAGGTGAATCCCTAGGTTCTAAGCTGCATCGAGATGGAAAAATTCCTGTCGATGAGTCGCTTCGCATCATTCGGGAAGTTGCCTTGGGCATTGCTGCAGCCCACGAAACCAACTTAATTCACAGAGATATCAAACCCGACAACATTTGGCTCGAATCGGATGGCCAAGGCAGGCCTTGGAAAAGGGTGAAAATTCTCGACTTCGGCTTGGCAACAGCAATAAGTAATACTGAAGAAGATAGCAACGAATCTGGGATGATCATGGGTACCCCCCATTACATGGCTCCCGAACAAGCACGCGGTTTGCCCCTCGATTCTCGCTGCGATCTTTTCAGCATGGGTTGTGTGCTTTATCAAATGATAAGTGGCGAACTCGCATTCAAAGGCGATAACGCCCTAAAAATCATGAATGCACTTGCGCTGCACGAACCCAAACCACTCAACTTAATTGACAAAACAGTTCCAACCAAAGTTGCAGAACTGGTTCACAATTTGATGATAAAAAAAGCTTCAGAGCGTATCGCTTCTGCCAACGACTTGATCAAAATAATCGATGATATCGACAAAGCGGATACGCAAAGTACGAATCTAAACGGTTCAGGGTTGTTCGCTTTGCCCACGCCAAATCTGCCCGGCCAGGGTTACCAAGCAACTCTTACTCCTTGGTATTTAAACTGGAAAACCGGCCTGTTTGCCTTAGCGGTCATCATCAACCTTGGGCTCCTAGCATTCAACTTTAGCAGTTTTGATACTAATTCCAACGGCATAGGCGGCCTTTCTTTTGGCGAACCCATCCGCATTGGGGTTCTTCATAGCACCACAGGTTACATGCGAACCACAGGCAAAAATGTCAAAGATCTCACCATGATGGCAATTGCGGAAATAAACGAAAGTGGTGGCGTTCTAGAATACTCCGACAAAGGTGTCCCTATTGCACGCCGTAGAATTATTGCCTTTGAATCTGATGGACAATCCAACCCCGCTACTTTCGCAACCCAAGCAGAAAAACTCATCACCCAAGAAAAAGTAAAGGCTATCTTTGGTTGCTGGAATTCCACCGACCGAAAAGAATGCCTCAATGTTTTCAATCAGAATAATAACATCCTTTTTTACCCCACCTCTTACGAAGGGTTGGAACAAAACCCCAATGTGGTTTACCTAGGTGCTGCGCCTAATCAGCAACTTGAATTCACCTTTAACCACATGATCAACAATCCAGACAAAAAAAAGCAGTTTAAAAAGCTGTTTCATGTTGGCGTGAACAGCGTTTATTCGAAGGTCGCTTCGGAAATTCTTTCCCAGCAACTTAAAGAAATTAAAGAAGAAGATAAAACCATCAAAGCTGTTCTTGCAGGCGAAATACTCTTGAACCAAGGCAATTTCAAATTTGATGAAGTAATCAAAGCCATTGTCACAGCAAAACCCGACCTTATCATTAACACGCTTACAGGCGATGCCAACCGCGATTTCTTCCGTGCTCTTAGAGCTCAGGGAATCAAAGGTTCAACCATCCCAACTTTGTCTTTCCACATCAGTGCCGAAATCCTTCAAGAACTCGATGTTGAAAGTTGCA
The DNA here is from genome assembly GCA_003671255.1 of Planctomycetota bacterium. Lineage (GTDB taxonomy): Bacteria > Planctomycetota > Planctomycetia > Gemmatales > Gemmataceae > UBA969. The sequence goes on from QWPF01000036.1 coordinate 18,312, forward strand.
CAGGCGATTTTGTAGGTTGGAATTACCTCCCTTCCATTGAATCAGAACAAAACAAGGCCTTCCTCGAAAAAGTAAAGGCAAAATTAGGCAACGACACCATCGTCAATGACAGCATGGAAGCAGGCTATTATGGTGTTTACTTATGGGCTCAAGCAGTACGAGAAGCAAAATCATTTGAGCCAGACAAAGTGCTTCAAGCAATTAAAGGCCGAACTTATGCAGCGCCAGGCGGTTTTGTTGAAATCGACAAAGATACGCTCCACACCTATATGGTTCCAAGATTTGGGAAAATCATAGGGCCGGGTAAATTCGAAATCATCCAAGGAAACGAAGGCAAGCCCCTCAGGCCCATCCCTTACCCGCGATACCGATCTCAGGAAAGTTGGGATAAATTTTTAGGCAACCTCCATGCTTCGTGGGACAACAATTGGTTTGGCACCAACTAATCCCATTGTTAATGGTTAAACCATCTCTTTCAGAATTTGTAGAACCGGGAAAATTATCCCGATAATAACCCTTTGCATCAAATTTATCATTGTTTCAACGATTGAAAAAGTTATATTCAAACTGCTTTCTGTCTTAATGTTACTTTAATTAAGGAACCTGAATGTGGGTCACAAGCAAACTGAAAAACACCGCTTTGGCAAATCCTCCTATCATCAAATCGGCTTGGTCCGTGGACAATTCGGAAATGTCCCTTTTGCTGAATGGGTGAAATTCCTCCAAGAATCCGGCTTTGATGGCTGGGAAGAAGCCAGTTGGGAACTTGATCTCGCCCGCTGTTCCACCGATGCAGGGGCGGAAGCCTATGCCAAGGAACGAGTCGATTTGGCCAAGAAACATAACTTGGAAATTTTCACCGTTGCATCCCACCTTCAAGGTCAAGCCCTTGGTGACGAGCCCTCTGCAAAAACTCTGCAATTTGTGGGCGGTGAAGCTGTCGAAGCTTATAAATCTTGGCGTGCCAAGGGCAACAACCCACCCCGCACCGATCCCTATTATGTTCCACCCGATGTTGCGAAACTGGTTCAGGATCAATCTCGCACCGACTTAATCAACATCGTAAGGCTGGCCCATTACCTCGGAAAATTGCAGAACCGAAAAGTTGCTGTCCCAGGGTTCGTAGGGTCACCCGCTGGTTGCTGGAGCCATTGGTTCTTGTTCCCACCTCTTCCAGGCAGCATCGGAGGCTACGATATCCCTGATGTAAGAGATACCAGCCTCGAATTATTAGTGGAACGATTTGCGCCAGTATTAGATGCATGCAAAAAATATGGTGTCACCTTCGACCTCGAGTGCCACCCAAGCGAACGAGCCATGGGCGATCTCGAATCCGCAAACGATTACCTTAAGGCCATGGATAAAGCAGGTTATCAAAGCGTGGTTGGGTTCAACCTCGATGGCTCGCACATGGAATGGCAGAATGTCTCGGTGATTCATTTCATCCGGGAATTTGCTGAACGAATCCATTGCGCCCATGTTAAAGGTGTTCAAGTAATGAAAGAACATTGCAGGGCAGGCAGGCTTGGTGGGCATCGCCCCATGGGCCATTGGACAAATGGCTGGAATTTCGTCACCCCTGGAACCGACCGCGATGCAAATTCCCTCGAAGAAATTTTTGTGGAACTTAACCGGGTAGGGTATGATGGGGCTGTCAGCATCGAGTGGGAAGACAACGATGCGGAGCAACATGCAGGTGCTAAATCAGCACTAGCTAATTGCAGAAAAGCAGACCTCCCTCCAAGTGGAATGCGCCATGATGAAATGCTTAAAGCATAATGCTCGCCGCAGCTTGAATAATGAACAAGCCCCGGCGAATTATTCCGGGGCTTCTTTTTTAAGGTATTATTAACATGATTTCTTTCTTTCTCGCCTCCGTGTTATCCATCAACGCAGATGCAAAGGATCAAACTCCTGCAAATGCAAAGAATCAAAACTTGGCCCACACCAAGCTTAAACCCTCCCGTGTGGAAAAAGATCTCTGCTTATATCGTTACAGCATCTACACCAGTTCACCCCTATGCCAAGCGTTTAATGATCAAGGGTTGGCCTATCTATATTCGTATGCATGGATGGAATCAGCACGCAGTTTTGAAACCGCTTTGAAGCACGATCCCGATTGTGTCATGGCTCATATTGGCCTGGCCAAGGCTTTGGATCGATGGGGGAAAAAGAGCGAATCAACCAAAGTGATCAAAGATGCCAAGCGTTTAGAAGAAAAAGCCGCACCCAACGAAAAAGCTTTGTTACAAGCAGCATTGGTCGAATATGGGTTGAACGAAAATCCCCCCGCTGCTGGTGAAGCCAGACAAAAAGCCGCTACTACCATCATTGACCAGGCACTTTCGCAATACGATGATGATCAAGAACTTTGGTTCACTCGAGCACAAATCGCCTGTAATTATTCCACCTTTGGTGGTAATGCAAGCTCCACCCCCTTCTACAAGGCTCTTCTCAAAATCAATCCGCTCCACCCAGGCGCCAACCACGAACTCATCCATTTTTACGAAGGTCAACAACGCCCCGCTCTTGGATGGCCCCATGCCGAAGGGTATTTAAATTCTTCCCCAGGCATTCACCATGCCAACCATATGCAAGCCCACCTCGCTACCCGCCTAGGAAAATGGGACAAAACCAGTGATCGCTCCACCAAGGCAGTTCAACTTGAAACTGCTTACCACAAAGAAATGAATGTAAAACCCTCCGAAGATCATCAGTTCCAACATCATGTGCAAACCTTGTTATCCTCGCTTACACATGATGGCAGATTCAAAGAAGCAACAGCCTTAAATGATATTCGCCCAGATAAAAGCAAGCCCTCCGTGGCTTGGTTCAAGTTTCTACTGGCAAGCAGAGACTACAAAGGTGCGGATACAGAGGCTAAGAAATTCCTCAAGACTGAAAAAAACACCGCATCCTATCTCTTGGCAATTCTTCACCTCGCGCAAAAC
>QWPF01000037.1 GCA_003671255.1 Planctomycetota bacterium
AAAACAACCAACGGTAGATAAGCATGGCGTTGAAACAGAGATCTTAACCAAAGGCAGGCATGATCCTTGTTTGTTGCCTAGGTTTGTACCGATGGGTGAGGCGATGATTTGCTTGGTACTTGCAGACCATTGGATGCGCTGGAAAGCCCAGTGTGGTTCGATGGTGAAAAGCTAATCAATCGATTTTTACAGCAAAAGCGTAAATCCAAGTTGGTTCATCAGGTTTAAAGTCATTATCTGTGGTGATGATTAGCAATCTTCGGCCATCGGGAAGATTGGGGCCAAAAGCCAAGCCTTCAATCTTTGCGGGAAAGTCTTTTCCCTTGAGTCCAAATTTTGGATTGAGTAAATCAAGAAAAAGGGTTTTGGTTACGGGAACGATGCCCACAGGGAGCATTGGTGCGGGCAGGGAGATGATTTTTGAAACATCAGTTGCGTTTTTTGTGCTAATGCGAAAGATCTTTTTGAACCCCGCAGATTCGCCTGCATCGCCATCCCGCTCTAACACCAAATAATCTTCTTCACCGATTGCCAGTATTTCATTTACGCCATTCTTTGCACTTTCCATTTTGTAAACAATTTCTCGAAGGTGTTTTCCTTCGATGGAAGTTTCTAAAAAGCGAAGGTTGTCGCCATTGGTTTTCAGGTCGGAATTACTGGGGTTACGATCTTGAATGAGAGAGCCTTGTAAAGCGGCGAGCCATTTCTTTTGGTCTGGTGAAATAGCGATGCCTTCAAACCCTTTGTTGGTAACCCTACCTTTTTTATTTGAGGGTGGGAATTCTTTTTCAGCGTGATCCGATTTGTTCTGAATGAGGAACTTTTCTGGAATCAGAAACTTATGCTTCAACTTGCCCGAAGAATCAAAGAGCCATACCGATGGTCCATATTCATCACTAATAAGAATAGAACCGTTTTTTAAGACCCGAATACCTTCAGGGTCAAACCTGTTGCCTGAAGGGCCAAAACCCTTGGATGACCCAGTTAAGGTGCTGCCCTCGGGTGTTTTAAGTAGGGTCGTTTTTAACAGTTTGAAGTCAAGTTTGCCCGAAGTGGAAACATTGATTTCAGCTAGATGAAATCTGCAGGAGTAGGAGTTTGCACCATCGCCCGGACCGCGGTCGGGCAATAAAAGATACTTGTTGCCTTGGCCTGTATAGGCGATTGCAGAACCAAAACCCCCAAGTCGGTTATCGGGGGATTTGTCTTCAAGAATGTTTTTCATTCCTGAAAGATCAGAGGCGGTTCCTGGGATTACAGTTTTACCTAATAATTGAATTTCTAATTGCTGGTTCGCGCTCCAGAGGGTTGCTAGGATCAAAAAGAGTGACATAGGGTGGCCTTAAAGATTGAACTGTGAAAATTCATCAGAGAGAGTAAATGATACCTAGGGAAGTTTGCACGGCTCTTTAAATTATCCACGAAAAGGATTTATTCATGAAATATTCATCAAAGTTGTGATGAAGAGTCCCTGTGATAAGAATTTACATACAAGAATTCGAATTGATTGTTAGACAAATGTACCTGTTACACCTAAGATTTTACACTGTAAGGCTTTTGCGTTAATCATGGAGATATTCCCTTGAGTCTGGTAGTACAGAAATTTGGTGGTTCGAGCGTTGCCAATGCCCAAAGAGTGATGGCTGCAGCACGCAAAGCCATCCGGACAAAACATGCAGGCAACCAGGTTATTGTGGTCGTTAGCGCTCGGGGTGATACCACGGATGAGCTGATTGCCCTTGCCAAAGAAATTACCGAAACCCCACCCGCCCGAGAAATGGATATGCTTTTATCCACTGGCGAGCAGATTTCGATTTCATTGATGGCGATGGCGATCCAATCTCTGGGTGAGCGTGCCATAAGCTTGACAGGTGCCCAAGTCGGAATCGTTACCGATAGCACCCATACTAAGGCGAGAATTAAAAGCATCTCAACTTCTAGGATGCGCAAAGCTCTTGAAGATGGGTATATCGTCATCGTTGCTGGTTTTCAGGGGATTGATGAAGATGATAATATTACCACTTTGGGCCGAGGTGGTTCTGATACAACAGCAGTGGCACTTGCAGCGGTGATGAAGCATGATCCTTCCGGGCCGAAGTTGGAAGTTGCTTGCGATATTTTTACCGATGTTGATGGGGTTTATACCACCGATCCAAGAGTGGTTCCTGAAGCCCGAAAGATAGAAGCGATCAGCTACGATGAAATGCTGGAGCTTGCAAGCGCAGGTGCGGGCGTAATGCATTCGCGAAGTATAGAATTCGCAAGAAAGTTTGATGTACCTTTGCAGGTGCGATCTTCTTTTAGTGATAGCGAAGGAACTTGGATTGTTCCCGAAACCGAGTGGATGACAAAAATCCCTGTGTGTGGTGCGGCCCTAGTGCGGGATGAAGCCCGGATTTCTTTGGAAGGTGTTCCCGATCAACCCGGGATAAGCCATCGAATATTTGAAGCGGTTTCGGCACGAAATATTGTGGTGGATATGATTGCCCAGAGCGTAGGCAGCAATGGGCGGGCCAATGTTGGTTTTACCGTGCCATCCCATGATTTAAGTGCCACGCTTGAAGCATTGCAACATTTGGCTCAGGAATTGGGTGCACGATTGGATCATGATGCCCAAGTAAGCAAGATTTCGATTGTTGGTACTGGAATGAAAACCAACACGGGTATCGCAGAGAAAATGTTTGCAGCACTAGCATCTGAAAAAATCAGTATGAAGATGATCACCACGGGTGAAATCAAGATTTCAGTGCTGGTAGACAAGGCGGATGCAGAGAAGGCCTTGCGGGCGGTGCATTGTGCATTTGCGCTTGAAAAGCCCAGGTACGGTGCGGGTGCTTCCGTTGATGATGTCAACCATTCTAAAATTGCAGTTCGTAAAAACAATCAGACTCCGGGCGACCTTGTTGAAATAACCCAACAACTTGCAAGCATGGAAGAAATCTTGGTGAGTGAAATCCAGCAGGCTGTAGATCAGGGAAGAATCACGCTGTTTGGTCTGCCGGATAAACCGGGGAATAGTCTTGCAATCTTTCAGGCTGTTGCAAGCGGTGGTATTGTTGTCGATATGATTGTGCAGAATTTGTGTGGTGGAAAAGCAGACCTTTCATTTAGTGTGCCCCGGGAAAAATTGCAAAGCGCCCTTGCTCTTGCAGTTGAAGCTGCAAGATCGATTGATGTTAATATCCAAGCTTCTGCGGATAGTGAAATTGCAACACTTTATGTGCTTGGAGTAGGCATGAGAACCCATACCGGGGTAGCGCGAAGAATCTTTGGTTCCTTGGCATCTGCTGGCATCAACATTCTGATGATCAATACCAGCGAGACCTGTATCAGTGTGGTGGTGCAGAAAAATCAGGGTAACTTGGCTGAAGAGAAACTGAAAAAAGTATTCGATATCGATTAGATGGTCTGATAGATGGTCTGAAAAAACGAAGAGTGGTAAAAGAAGAAAGCCAGGCAAAAGTGCCTGGCTTTCTTCGTGGATATGGGTGGAAGTTATTAGTAAACTTCGCCAGGCGCGCCAGCCTTAGAGTTGCCCGTGGCTTTGAGGTTTCCGCCGTAACGGAAGTGCCAGCCTTCTGCAACCCGAATACGATGAAGTTCATCCATGGTGAGGCCGTATCGTGAAAACCAAGGCTTACCTTTGGCTATGACAATATCATGGATTTGACGAACGCGATCATTGCAAATAGTATTGGCAAATTTCTTGCGTGCATCTTCGGTTTCTTCCAGGAAGTATTCTTTCCAGAATGCTCTTCCGCCTAAAATGCCGCTTGCCCCTGCCTTCATTGCCATCTCAACTTGTTGCTTGTAAGCGGGGAAATCAACACCTGCGCTAAGTAGAACCCATGGCCTTTCGCTGACAGCATCAAGGGCCTTAAGGTTTTTCTCAAGCTGGGCATCAGATTCATTTCCGAGGTGACCAGGGAATTCTGCTTTATAAATATCGCAGAACCTGCTCAGTTGATGGGCGCTTTCAATCACGGTTTCTGCCTTACGATTGATGAAGCTCTTGCTGTCTTTCTTTTCATCGCCGAATGGGAAAGCAACAGTTTCCAACAACATGAGGATGTCATGCTTTTTGCAATCTTCGTAAACTTGTTGGATGAATTCGAATTGGTGCTCAGCACTATTGGGTTCGGTGGGTTCGTATTGAGCAAGAAGCTTGACAGCATCTGCGCCAATGCTCTTAATCTTTTCAACGCTCCAACCTGGTTCAAAACCGCCCAAAGGAGCATTGACCTTGTTTTTGCCGCCACCTGATTGCTCTACGCGAACCAAGATGCCAACCGTTTTGGGGATGTTAAAAGAGGCAACGCTATTCCAAACACCGTAGTAACCATCAACAAGAACGCCGCTGGCATTCTTGGAAAGGGATTCAGCAAGAATAATTTTAGCTTCGACAATTTCATCGAAGGTGGGTTCGCGATCGATACCTTTTTTCTTGAGGCTGTCGCGGATCATGCTGATCATGGAGCTGTTTTGGTCGGTAGCAACCATGGTGAGTGTGCCGTTGTCATTGCTGATTCGCTGAAGGCCCCGAAGTTTGCCCGGTGTTAAACCCAACCCAAGAAGCCTAGTTACAGAGATAGGTGAATTTGACATGACTATAAATCCTCACTTTAAGTATAAAAAACAAGCTAATGAAATTCTATTTGTATTTGGTGACAGAGCAAGCACTAATCATGCAAATAGGGTGCTATTTGATGACTTCTTCAAATCCCCTTGAAGATTTCATTAATAATCTGTTTGCTTCCCCAAGAGATACTCTTTATATTTTCTTGAGGTTGTTATTGTCCTAAGTGAACAAATGGAGTTTTTATTATGTCGATGTTTATTGGCGAATCTTTGGTAGGCGATGGTAATGAAATTGCACATATCGATCTATTGATCGGTTCAAAAGATGGCCCAGTTGGCGTAGCTTTTGCAAATGCAATTGCAACCCAATCTGCAGGCCATAACAGTTTGCTTGCAGTTGTTGCACCAAACTTGATTTGCAAACCCGCAACTGTAATGATTACTAAAGTCACCATCAAAGGCTTAAAGCAAGCTGTTCAGATGTTTGGCCCTGCCCAAGCTGCTGTTGCTCGTGCTGTTGCAGATAGCGTTGCTGAAGGTCTTATCAGCAATCAGGATGCCGAAAAGTTGGTTTGCGTTTGTGGTGTATTCATTCACCCCCAAGCTGCAGACGATAATAAGATTTTTGAATACAACTACGCTGCGACCAAAGATGCTTTGAAAAAAGCCCTTGCGAATGAGCCAAGTGTTGCAACAATTACAGCAACAAAAGACAAAGTAAAACACCCCTACTCCCCTAAGTAATACTTAGGTTTGAATGGTATAAAACATGGGGGCTAACTGCCCCCATGACTTATTTATAGGCTTAATTAAGGCGATTTTTTCATGGAAAAGAAAACCATATTAATCCAACTTGACCCTGATGCCCATGCAAGTGCTTTCGATCGGGTGGTTGCGATAGATTCCAATGTGGATCAATTATTCAGCTATGCGAATGTGCAACCCGATCAGGTTCGGGATCTTGTTCATGGAGCAATTTTTACCCGGGGTCCCAAAGACCTAAAAAATACTGCCCTGTTTATCGGGGGTGGTAATGTTGAGAAAAGTGAAGCACTTCTCGCCAAGGCCCTTGCCGCCATGGTTCCTGAATATGGCTTGCGGGTTTCGGTACTATTTGATGCGAATGGTTGTAATACAACCGCGGCAGCAGCGGTTCGAATAGCAGCAAAAACCCTTGATTTAAAGGGTAAAAAAGTGCTGATTCTTGCAGGAACAGGCCCTGTCGGTCAAAGAGCAGCCTTGCTGTTGGCAAAGCTTGGCGCAAAAGTGTTTTTGTCATCGCGTACCATTGAAAAAGCCAAAGCAGCAATTGATTCATTAGGGAAAAAAATAGGGGACTGCCCTACCCCGGTTGCTATTCAGATTGCCAATGATGTTGAATTAAATAGCGCTCTTGAGGGAGTGGAACTCGTAGTTTCTGCAGGTGCTGCAAGCGTTTGCCTTTTGCCTGAAAAAATAAGAAAGGCAAATAGCAGCCTGAAGATGGTTATTGATTTAAATGCGGTTCCGCCCTTGGGAATTGAGGGAACCAGCGTAATGGACAAAGGAATGATTCGTGAGGGCGTTATTTGCTATGGTGCAATTGGTGTGGGAGATTTGAAAATGAAAATTCACCGAGCAGCAATTGCAGCATTGTTTACCCGGAATGATCAGGTTATGGATGCACCAGAAGTCTATGAAATTGCCCTGAATTTCTAACGAAGTGCCTCATTAATTCTTTCACGGATGATTGTTTCCAGCAAAGGGTGAGGCCCAAGATGGCCTGCAAGTTTGAACTGCACTGCTGGATATTTTTTGGATAATAGTTCGAGCGATTCGATAAGATCCTTTCGAACATGGATCCCTGCCGAAAGAAAATAAGGAACCATAATCACCAATTGTGCACCTTTTGCAACGCAGGTGTCTCCGGCAGTTTCTATCTCTGGTTCTGCCAATTCTAAATAGGATGGTTCAACGATTTGAAGTTCGGTTGAAACAAGCCTTTTAGCAAGGTGAATTAAATCTTCGTTGGCCTCTTTGTTTCTGCTGCCGTGTGCAATTAGCAAAAGCGCTTTGATCATTTGAACCTCGTTGTTAGTTTCTGTTTGAAATATCTTTTTTAGCTTGTTTGATCCACGCCATGATTTCTTCATCATGGATGGCTGAGGGAACATATTGGACATAGGATTCAAGGTTGAAAAGAGCTTTGCTGGGCTGGCCTGCTTGTAATAAAACAAGTCCTAAATCACGCATTTGCGCCGGGTCTTTAGGGGAGATTTGCCTGAGTCTGTTTAGTATGCGAATCGATCTTAATACATCATTTTTTCGCAGATAGATTAACTTTAGATTAGTTAGCATGCGAATGATGACCGAAGCAATGGGCAAAGGGGAAAAATGATTCTCGGAAAGTGTGGTTTGATCGCCCGTAGCTTTAAAAGAAAGGCTTTCGCAATCAGTTTGGGAAAGGATTTTCCCGCCATTGAAAACATCAAAATACACCGAATGGTTCCCTTCGCAGGCCATGGTGACAAAGTGCCCGGGAAGTCCGACCCCAAAAAGCCTGAGGCCCAGTTTTTTTCCGATGCAAATCGCCAGAATAGAAAGAGAAATAGGAATACCCATCCTGCGATCAATCACGAGATTCAGATAGCTGTTTTGTGGGTCGTAATAATCATTCTTATTGCCTGTAAACCCTAAATCATGAGATAAATAGTGTGTAAAAGCTCGAACCCGAACTTCAAGGTCGGTACCGCCAGGAAGTTTGCAGCCATGTGAAAAAGCTGCAATTTCAGACTTGTAGGCTGCAATATCCAAGTTAGGATATTCATCCATGGCAAGACTGAGGGCAAGTGTTTCCGTACAAATACTGGCATTTGGGTTTTCTGCCAGTAATAATAGGTCGCTATCTAGGTTCATGTAGTTATTATAGATAGCAGTGGAATATAAAAAGTAAACTTCAGGTTATTATGGAATTAACGGTAAATAATGTGTATGGGTTGATCTTGCGCAGCAAGCTGATGAAGCCTGAGGAGGCTAAAATTGTATTGGATCGCTGGAAAGAAGAATCCAAAACCACCCAAGGAGATGTAAGCAAGTTTGCAGCATGGCTAGTCAGCCGAAAGCATGTGACGGAATATCAGGCCTCGCTATTAATTCGTGGTCATGGGGAAAATTTTTTCATCAACAGCTATAAGATTTTGGAGAGGCTGGGAAAGGGCCGGATGGGTGGAGTCTACAAGGCGGAGCATGAGACTGGAAAAATAGTGGCTCTGAAAGTATTACCGCCTTCTAGATCTCGCGAAAAAAACTTCCTCATGCGTTTCCATCGTGAAGCACAGATGAATATGGAGTTGGTTCATCCTAACATTGTTCGCACTTTCGAAACGGGAGTTTGCAACGGCCTTCACTACATGGTTATGGATTATCTTGCGGGCGAAACACTTGATCAATTTCTGCAACGCAGTGGAAAAATCCCCCCTGATGAGGCATGCCATATTGTTTATCAGGCCCTTCGGGGTCTGGATTGCATTTTTAAACAAGGGCTTGTGCATCGGGATTTAAAACCTGCAAACATGATGCTCGCAGGCTTAGGTCCTACTTCCAATGTGATCGATAAAACTTTGAAAATTCTGGATATGGGTTTGGGTAAACTGACCAAACATAAGGAACCAGTACATCAGGTTGCCACCGCTTTACACATTACCGATGAGGGTGTGATTTTGGGTACCCCCGATTACATGGCCCCCGAGCAAGCAGTGGACGCCAGAAATATCGATATTCGAGCAGATATTTACAGCCTAGGTTGTGTTCTATATCATTTATTGACCGGTCAATGCCCTTTCCCAGATACGAATATTGTAAACCAGATGATTAGGCATGCAACCGAAGTGCCAAAGCCTGCGAGCCAATTCAATTCCCGGGTGCCCGAAGGTTTGAACAAAATCATCAGCACCATGCTTGCAAAAAAGCCTTCAGATCGTTACCAGACGCCTGAAAGCTGTTCTAAAGCACTTGCGTTTTTCTTGAATTCTGGACCCTTTGTCGCTGCTTCTGTTCCAGATTCCGAAAACAAACTAAAAAAATACCTCACCTGGCTTGAAGTGTCGAAAACTGCACTCAAGGGATTGAATAAAAATAAAAAAGAGGAGGGGAAACTCTATGACCCACCTTCAACTTCCGATAGTAATTCGGATCAAGATTCTGAAAGCGATCCCGGGATTGAGTCAGACTATTCTGTGACTTTGGTTTCTAACATCCCCAAGGAAACAGACACCTTTGATTTTGATAATCCCGAACCTGTATATAAGAATTCTAAATACAAACCAAAGTCTGGTTCTGTTGCAGGTTTTAGCTTATCTAGATTAACGCGCAAAGAAATTATTATGTTGGGAGCAGGGGTCGGGTTGGGCGCCCTCGCAACTTTGATCGGTTGCATCGTTGCATTAGCCTTTTTCTCCCCATCAAAAACCGAACCTGAAACTTCACCAAACCGCCCAACGGGAAGTGATGTTCGAAAATGATTTTTCGTGCCAAGCATTACCAAACCGAACAGATGGTTGATGTACATTGTAATAATGGCAAAATTGTTTCTGTGGAACAAGCAGGAAACTTTGTCCCAGATCACCAGGCCGCATATATTGCTCCTGCTTTTTTTGATTTGCAAATCAATGGTGCCATGGGCGTCGCATTTAGTGATATCAATCTTGATGAAAGTGGAATCAGGAAGGTTCTTTCGGTTTGCAGGTTGCACGGTATATCTGCAATCTGTCCAACGATTATTACCAATGCCCACGATGTATTGCTTCATGGTTTTAATACGCTTCGAAAAGCCTGTGAAAGTGATTCTGGAATTGATCGGGCCATGCCCTGCTTTCATCTTGAAGGCCCATATATAAGTTCAGAAGATGGCGCAAGAGGGGCCCATCTGAAGCAGCATGTTCGTAATCCAAATTTTGATGAATTCAAGCAATATCAAGCTGCTTCTGGCAATCGAATAAAATTGCTTACACTTGCACCTGAGCTTCCGGGTGCGATTGATTTTATTCGAAAAATCAACCTTGAAGGTGTTGTTGTTGCGATTGGCCACACTGCAGCATCTCCTGCTCTTATCCGAGAAGCGATTGCTGCGGGAGCAAGTCTTTCTACGCATTTAGGTAATGGTTCTCATGCGATGTGGCCTAGGCATGAAAATTATTTCTGGGAGCAGTTAGGTTGTGATTCTTTGTCTGCAAGTATTATTACTGATGGGCATCACTTACCAGAGGCGCTGATAAAAACAATCGTTCGAGTGAAGCCTTTCGAAAAGCAAATAATCACATGCGATGCCAGTGGCCTTGCTGGTCTGCCCCCCGGAAAGTATTCGATGTGGAATCAAGAAATTGAAATATTACCAAGTGGGAAAGTTGTAGTACCTGGAACACCTTTTCTTGCGGGTTCGGGTTCGTTCACCGATGATTGTGTTGCCCATTTGATTTCTCTTGGGCTTGTTGCAAGAAGCCAGGCAATAGAAATGGCAACCAATGCGCCACGAAGGTTGCTTCGACTACCTGAGAGCAAAATTGAGGTTGGGAACATTGCCAACCTGATTTTATTTGATTCAAACAATACTGTACCGTTTCGAATCAATCGTGTAATTATTGATGGAGTCCCGATAGAGCAAAATTAAACAAAGGGAATTGATTCATGCCCAGTATTGATCTCTTTTCAGAAACAATCATTCAATTGAAAATGAATGTTCCCTTGAGCTTAGAAAGCCTGAAGATTCAAGGTTTTAAAGGCTATGAGGTGCTGGAGGTTCTGGGGCAAGGAGGCATGGGGATTGTATTTAAAGCCAGGCAGCTATTGCCTGATAGAATTGTTGCGATAAAAACACTGCGCCCTAAAGCTTTAATGACCCAGGAAGATTACGAGAGGTTTGGTCGGGAAGCATCCATCATTGCACAATTGAATATTCCCGAAATCGTGAAGGTTTTTGAAGTAGGGCAAATGGAGGGAAGCCCTTTTTTCTCGATGGATTATTGCCCCAATGGTTCTTTGGCGCAACTTTGTACTCAGATCCTGCCTTCCATTCTTAATGTCGCCATAATTTCAAAAGCCATCGCATCCACAATGTGTAAAGTTCATAAAGCAGGCGTAATCCACCGTGATCTAAAACCATCTAACATCCTTCTTGATGAAAACATGGTGCCCAAGATTTCAGATTTCGGTCTTGCCAGTTCCGGAAAATTCGACGGGGTTGACACCGCAAGTGGCCAAATAATGGGGTCGCCCTCTTTCATGGCGCCTGAGCAAATTAAATCAAATTCGAATAACCATTCCAAAGACTTTAAAATTGATGTGTATGGCATTGGTGCAACACTCTATTTTCTTCTCACCGGTCGCCCACCTTTTCTAAATTCTGATTTGATGCAAACCCTTTGGGAGGTAACAAATCGTGATCCCATTCCTCCTTCAAAAATCAATCCTTCGGTACCTCGCGATCTTGAAACAATTTGCCTTAAGTGCCTTAAGAAAAATCCTGAATCACGATATTCTTCCATGGCAATGGTGGAACAGGAACTAGTTGCATTTTTAGAGGGCCGCCCCATCCTTGCAAGGCCTGCGGGTTGGTTCGAACATGGTTGGAAATGGGTATGCCGGCAACCTTTGGTTGCTGCTCTGATTTTTATGGTGATTATGGTTGGTATTACGGGTTTTGCTGCCACTCTTTTTCAATTAGGAGTTGCGAGAAATGCGAATGTTATTGCTGATCAAAATGCCTTGGTTGCAATTGAGGAGAAAAAAGTTGCGCAAAAAGCGCAAGGGTTAGAAAAGCAGCGACGCTTGGAACTTGATGATTTATTTCAGAAATCATTAGCACAGATTGTAGAGTTTTCTTTTTTAGAATCCCCAAAATTAGGGGCGAATCAAGCGAAGTTTTTGCAAGAAATATTGCCCCAGTTCGAAAAAGCTTACTTGGGCCCGGATGCGCTTGTTGAAGATGATGTTGAAAAAGCGATGTACGGCAGACAGCGCGTAGCTCAAATATCAGGCAGGCTGGGAGACCAGGAAAAAGCTCGGAAAATCCTTTTTTCTATTCTCGAAGTCTTGTCATTGCAACAAGAGCAGATTCAAAGTCGGGTGAAAATTAAAATCACAACATTGGTGATGATTAGTAACTGTTATTTTTTAGAACGAAACTGGGCTTCATCTATTAAGTGGATGAATGACGCTCGAGTGTTACTTCCCTCGGTTGAAGAAAATCTTGATGATGAGCTAAAAATGCTTGGATACCTAATCATGGCAGGATTGGGGAAATCTTACATCGAAACTGGATTACTCGATGAGGCGGAGCGGTTTATTTTAGATTCTGAAGTTCGTTTAATGGCGGTTAATGTTGGTTTGCAGGAAAGCCGTAACCGAAAAATACTTGCAAGCTCGTTGAATTCTGCAGCGGAAATTTATTCGCGCAAATCAAATTGGGCCAAGGCTATTTTGCTGCATGAAAAAGCCATTCTTGAAGCAAGGCGATTTCTTTTACTCAATAAAAATGATCCCGAATCAAGGCTAAGTTTGCTTGGTTACATGAATAATCTGAGTGCGACACTTCTTCGGTCTGGCCAACAGGAGAACGCCATGATTCAAATGGATAAAACACTGGCTGAATTTGAAATTGCAGTTGCAGAATTCCCTGGGTTTTCTGAAATCAAAGAAAAATATGCAGGGGTTCTGGCCAATCAAGGAGCTTTTTTGAAAGTTATGAAAAAAGATTTGGATGCACTTTTGCCTCTGGAAAAAGCGTGCAAAATCTTGAGCACATTAAGGACCCAATTTCCTGAAAATCCAGCATATCATGAGCATCTTGTTCGAGTTTTGAAAATGATTGCAGATTCGCATTCTTTTATGGAAAATTATGAAGATGGTTATCTGGCATATAAAAAATTGTTTAACGAGTATCAAACCTTTCTTAATCATAACCCCGCTGATCTTCAATTACTGAAAAATCAAGCCAGTGTTTTTAGCAACCTTATCATAAATGCTCGGAAAGCCAATGTTTCTAATGCGGTAATGATCGACCTACTAACCCAAGGCATTGGTGTTAATTTAAGCTTGCATCATTTTGACTCAAAGGCAAATGATCGTTCAGTAATGTTGAGCCATTATTTTTCTGATTTGGGCAAATCCAGATATTTGGCGTTTCAATTTGTTCTTGCTGATAAATCATTTGGGCAATCGCTAGAATGGCGCAAGAAAATTCCTGATGGGATTAGCCCAGAAACTTATCGCGATTCTTGGATCCTTACCATTCATTTTAATTTTGCAAATAGTCTGTTTGCCTCTGGAAAGGTTAAGCAGGCAAAGGAAGTGATTGATTCAGGTGTTTCGCAGTTAAATAATGCTTGGTTCGAAAAACCGCCCAAGGGGGCAGAACTGCTACTCGTTTCAAAATCATGGGTCCTCAGATCAAAAATTGAAACGGAGTTAGGGAATCATGTTTTTGCGAAGGCTTGCCTTTTAAGTTCACAAAATCTTTATGCACTTAAAGAATCTTTGCCCCAGAGCGCATTGCTTTCATCTTTAACAGGTAATTTTTCCGAATCCAATTCTTTGGTTTTAAGAATGTTCGCCCGCAGAATGTTTGATCCCACTTTAGTATTTACTGCTTTCCAAGCAATGGCAAATGCATCTGAATCTTTACAAATAGACGAGCAACTTAAGGGCCAATCCAGATTGCTTGCAGTTATCCTGCTTAAGCAGATGTTGACTCAAGATATTATTCTTAATCCTCGGGAAAAATTGGTTATGGATGCAATTAGTTCCTCGCAATGGATTCGTATTGATTCTGACCTTATGTACATGTGTCAAATTTTGGCAAATAGGCAGGGTGATAAGTCTTTGATTGTGGGTGATGATGGTAAGTCCATTCCGCTCTTAAAAAACTAAAGAAATGACTAAGTTTATTTGTTGTATTGGGTAAAGTGCTGGCATAGGATCATTCTTAATAGATCTTTTGTATTTTGTTCGAACTTATTTTAGGTTGAAGTTATCTATGAGCCAAGCAATCTCCAAAGCTAAAATCCATGTCGAAAGAATGATGCATCGTAATAGTATTGCAGTTGCAGGCGAATCAATTGCCAGCTACGCACTATTAAAACTAATTCCAGCGGTTGGCGGTGGCGGAGCTTCAATTGGCATTAACATGGCAATGGTGTTGGATGTTTCGGGTTCCATGTATGAAGAGGATGGCACAGGCAAAAGCCGTATTAGCAGGGTGCAGGAAGCTGCTTGCTCAGCTTTGAACTTTTTAAGGCCCAACGATACGATTGCCATTGTTGCGTTTGCCAACAATGCAGAATTGGTATTGCCAACCACCTTGGTATCTCAAAAAGATAAGATTATTGATGTCATCATGCGCATTGACATGTTTAATGTGGATGCAGGCGGAACTTCGATGGATCAAGGTATCGAGTTGGCTTTGACTGAACTTCAAAAAAGTACAGGTACTGGAAATATCTCGCACTTGGTGGTTCTAACCGATGGCGAAACTTCGGGCGAACAATTGTGCAAAGAATACGCCCGGGCTTCTGCTGAAAAGAAAATCAATTTTAGTGTGATTGGTGTTGGTACCGAGTGGAATTCAGGTTTGATTAAGGATCTTGCATCCTTATCCAATGGTAAATGGCATTACATTGATGTAAATCAGGTTGATTCGGCTCAGAAAGTGTTTGCAAGCGAGTTTCAAAGCCTTGCAGCAGTGGGTTTTCGGGATGTGCAAATTCATTTTCGACTTATGAAAGATATTAAAATCAGGCGAGTGCGCATGGTAGTTCCTGAAATCAAAGACCTCGCCTTGGTGGAAGTTGAAGATAGACATTCCGTTGCACAACTTGGAACTTTGGAAAAAGATAAAACTTCCCGTTACATTCTAGACCTAAGCCTTCCCAAGCGCCCCGATGGGAAATTTAAACTTCTCGATGTTGAAATTACTTTTGATACTGGTTCAGGCGTTAAAGAATCCAGCGGTTTGATTCCAATTGAAATGGCATACACCGCTGCAGGCAATGGCTATATCAATGCCGAAGTTGCAAAGCATATTGATGAAGTTCAGATTTTCGAATTAAATAAGAATCTGCAAAATGCTATTTCAACTGGTAATACTCAGGAAGCCGTCCGAGTTGCTCAAAGTATTGAGAAAAAAGGCGAAGTCATGGGTGCTAGGGCTGCAAAGAAAACCATGCTTGCCAAGCAGGTGCTTGCAGAAATCAATCAAGGTGGTAAGGTTTCGAAAAAGACTCAGTTGGCGGTGGATGATGCAGCCCGTGCCGCTGATGAATAATCTGCTTATTTGGTGTTGTTGGCAGGCAAGATGCCGCTTTGGAATAGGAATTTAGTTTAAAGTTTTAAGCCGAGTTTAAGAGAGGTGTTTCAATGATCATTTGTCCTTTTTGCCATTTTGAAAATGAAGATGGCGCTCTTTTTTGTGAACAATGTAAGTCAGATCTAACAGGAGTGGATTCTGCTTCTGCGATTCCTGTCGCTGCTGAGGCGCCCCCTCTTCCCGTTGCAGAAGCAATTGAAGAAGCCATGCCTTTTGCAATGGCAGATGCGGTTGAGATCGCTGAAGAAGTTCCTTCTTTTCCAATGGCCGAGATGGCAGTTGAAGAGATGCCCCCGTTGCCCGTTGCTGAAGCAATGCCAGAGTTTCCTATTGCCGAAGTAGTGCCGGAACTGCCTGTTGCAGAAGTTCCGCCTGTCCCAATTGCTGCGGTCCCTGCCGCTGCGCCTGTATCCGATGATCCCTATTTTGTGCCAGATTCAGCGAATCCCCGCTTGTATGTGGTGCGGGGCCAAAAGCCCAAAGTCGAATTCCCGATTCTAGGGGGCCTTAACTTTGTAGGCAGAGCAGATGATAAGCCTGTTGATATCGACCTTGAAGACCAAGAAAATCCAGAACGGGTTTGGGCTAGCAGGCAACATGCTGTTATTGAATTTGAAGATAATAAAATTACCATCGAAGATCTTAATAGCTCGAATGGGACATTCTTAAACCGTAATAAGATTTATCCCGGACAAAAGATGCCTCTTAAAGCCAATGATATGGTGCAGATTGGTAATATTCAAATGAAGGTTATGCTTTAAACTGCGCCTTTGATTGCAAACACCTTGGCGCAGTTCGACAAACAACGACTGCGCTATTGTTTTTTTGAATGCCTTAAACTTGGATTGTGTGAGTAATAGTAATCATGATGATGACTTGCCCCAAGTGTTCCAGAGTAAATCCACAAGAAGCTGTTTACTGCTACTTTGATGGATTTGTTCTCAGTGGTGCTTCGGCTGGAACTGGCCCTTTGGCTATTAACACTCTTAGATTCCCCAGCCCTTTTGTTTTTATGAGTGGTCGCTCCTGCCTTAATTTCGATGACCTTGCCATTGCTTGTCATGAAGAATCTAAGCCCGCATCTGATATGTTGAAACAAGGGTTCCTTGAGTCTTTTCTTGCGAGCATCGGCCGTGTCGATCTATCCATGGCTGCTAAGGAAGCCGCAAAATTTCCTGATTCATCACGGGGTTTGGATGAACTCTTGGGGAAATTCCCATCTTCTGTCTTATCTGAAGCGAGGCTTAATCTTTCTTCCCAAGAAATCAATCTTGGTGTGCTAAGCAGAACAGCCAAGCGGGAAATTAAAATCACGATTGAAAATGGGGGCATGCGCCTGCTTTTTGGATCCATAACTTCGGATAGTACCTGGCTTGCTATTGGAGAAACGGGAAATGCTTCAGTTAAGAATTTTCAAACTACTGGTGAATTAACTGTTCCGCTTCGGATTGTTCCTGAAAAATTACGCGCATCTGATAAGCCGCTTGTTGCGAAATTGAAAATTGATTCTTCAGGCGGAAGCTCAGTAGTGCTTATTCGTGCGGAAGTGCCTGTCGCCCCGTTCCAGCTTATGCCTCTTTCAGGCGCGCTCAACGGTAGGCAAATAGCTCTTAAAGCTAAAGCCAATACAAAAGAAGCTGCCATTCTTTTTGAAAATGGATCTGTTGCAAAGTGGTACGAAAGCAATGGTTGGTCATACCCTGTGCAAGGGCCAAGTGCATCAGGAATGGGGGCAATTCAACAGTTTTTTGAAGCCTTGGGTCTGACACCTCCTCCAAAAACATTTATTAATCAGACAGTGGTAAACCTAGTGGGGGCCCCAAGGCAAGAATTGGCATTTGAATTGACTGTTGGTACGGAAGAAAAGCGGTCTGTATATGCCCATGGTTTTGCTGATCAATCTTGGATCACTTCGAAAAACCCCAAGTTGACCGGTAATAGTGCCATTCTTGGATTTGTTATTCCGCAAGTGCCCGATAGGCCGGGCGAATTGTTGGTTTCGAAAATAGCGGTAACATCCAATGGGAATCAAAAGTTTTTAGTGCAAGTTAATGTTCAAGTATCTGGAAAGTATGTGGCGCCAAGGTCCGAGCCAGCTCCTGAGTTGGTGTTTACCAAGCCACCTGAAGTGGTTGTGAACGCCCCTCCCCCCACCGAAATACCTGAAGCTGATGACACCATCAAGGTTGACCCAAAATTAAGAAAGAATACCAAGGGGCTTAAGTCTTCGATTTCCTTGGTTCATTATGTGCCTTTTGCGGGGTTGGTTTCTTTGATGGTCATCTTGTTGATAGCGGATGCAGTTGGGGTTGGAGTTGGTGGGAAAACGGAAGGTGGGCCGGGGGTTGCGAAAAATGAAAGCTCGCAAAGTTCCTTTGGTTATTCGTTCGACATTGATAAAAAAGCAGAATTAAAGCTCGATTTTAGTCATAAGTCAAAGTCCAGGAATTTTCGGTTTGGTCTATTTGCTGCTGATAAAAAAGATCCTAAAGATGAATCGAAAAATCTTAGACTTACCTACGATCAGGAGGGTGATTCAAATAACACCAGAATTCGTATTGATGATTCCGATTACTTGTTTGCACATGCAATGAAAGATGTTCGAGTTATCGAAGATAAAGAAGACTCAAAAAGGCGCGTTTGGCGCGTTTCGTGTGATTATTTGTTTAAGGGCGAAAGGATTAAAGTTTCACAGTTTGTACAAATTGTGCCCGGAAGTCAGTCAGGTAATTTAGATACTTGTATTATTCGTTATACCGTTGAAAACAAAGGAAAAAACAGTCATAAAATTGGTCTGAGAATGATGCTTGATACCTTTATTGGTGGCGAAGATGGGGTTCCATTTGTTGTTCCGGGTACGGATGGGTTTGTTACGAAGTTTACCGAGTTCACCCAGAAAGATATGCCCGATTTTATTGAGGCGATGCAGTTTCAAAATCTTGATAATCCGGGTGTTATTGCGCACCTTGGTTTGAAGGGTTTTCAACTTCCCGATTGTGAACCAGAGCCTTTATATAAACTCTATTTGGGTGAAAACCCAGGTAGTAAAGAATTTGGATACGATGCAGAAGCTTCAGATCTAGCCACTAAAACAGGCAAGGATGGTTCTCGCTTTACGGATTCCGTTGCCTTCCTTTATTGGAACGAAAGAGACACCAACCCAGGCGAAGTCAGAGAATTTGTTTTTAGTTATGGTTTAGGTGAGATATCAAAACCAGATGGCAGTTCCGGTGGCAAGCTTTCTGTCACCACGGGTGGTAATACAAACGCAGGAAAAACTTTCACCCTTACCGCTTTGGTTAAAGATGCAACCAAGGGGCAGGCAGTCTCCATTGCTTTGCCTGAAGGTGTAAACCTTGCTTCGGGTGAAACAAAAGAAAAAACAATTGTTGAGGTAGATAGAGCAACCCAGATGTCGCAGGTTTCGTGGAAGGTAAGTGCCACAAAATCTGGAGTTTATTCTTTGAAAGTTGCGAGTGGGCAGTTTAGCTCTCAAACAAAAGTTCAGATTCGTGAAGCATCGAGTAGTTTGTTCAGGTAACGGAATTTAGTCCTATGAGTTTTAATCTATTTCTGTATTATTGTGCGATATTTGGGGCCTATGCCGCCCTTACCGCTGCTTTTATTTCGAGATTGGCAACCCAAGGTGTTACTAATGAATTATTGCAATCTGTAATTGATGGTGCATTAGTTGGGGCACTTATTTCTTTTGCAGTTGGTATTCTTGATACAGTTTGGAGCACGGGGAAATCAGACATAAAGAGGCTTGTCATTCGCTCTTTGGGTGCAGGGTTTGTCGGCCTTTTTGGGGGCATCTTGGGTGGAGTTACAGGTTCCTTTATTGTTCGAATTACCGGGGTTCAATTTTTTGTGCTGATTGGTTGGACGATTTCCGGATTACTTATTGGTTTGTCGCTTGGGCTTTTTGATTTGGTATTTGCACTTGCAACAAAGTCCCCTGCCCCTCATGACAATAAAATAAAAAATGGTCTTATGGGTGGAGCACTGGGCGGTTTTCTGGGAGGTGCTTTCTTTTTATTCTTCAAATTAAGTCTTGGGGCTATTTTTGGCAGAGAGAATCTTCTTAGTGCCAGCGGCCTTGGATTTGTTGCTTTGGGGGCTGCTGTTGGTTTCTTTATTGGTTTGGCTCAAGTAGTGTTGAAAGAGGCTTGGGTGCGTGTTGAAGCAGGCAAAAGAATCGGTAAAGAGCTTATTCTTTCGAAGCCTGAAACCTTTTTTGGCAGAGCTGAAACTTGTGACATAGGTCTTTTCGGTGATAATTCAATTGAAAAGATTCATGCCAAACTGCTAATGCAGAAAAATCGTTACTTGATTGCAGATGCTGGAAGTGTGTCTGGGACTTTTCTTAATGATCAAAAAGTTACGAAACCCACCGAGTTAAAGGCGGGTGATCTTATAAGGTTGGGAAGTTATATTTTAAAGTTCAATGAGAAGCCTGGAAAAAAGAAATGATTCCTTTGCTTTTTAAGGCTCCTAAATAAGGTCTTTTGCTATGCCGATAGTCTTTGGTTGCCCGAAATGTAATATGAAAATGCAGCTCCCCGATAATTCCGTGGGCAAGACTTTTGCGTGCCCCGCCTGTAAGGTCCCTTTTACTGTTCCAGCTTCTGCTGCGCCAGTTACTCCTTCTTCGCCTGTAGTTAATATCCCCGCTCCCGTTGTCAATAAACCTGCTGCTGTTCCCCCGCCCCAACCCGCACCAATTGCTGCAGCGCCTAAAGCTGCTAAATCTGATTCTAGCCCAGTTGCCTCCAAACCAAGTTCTCCAGTAATTGGCCCTATAAATTGCCCCGCTTGTACTGCCCAACTTTTGCCAGGCGCTATTTCTTGTATGGATTGCGGTTACCTTTTACAGGCGGAAAGCACCCTTGCTGAAGGCGATGGCGTAAGCCCTGCTATTTGTACCAATCCTGTTTGCGGATCAGCTAATCCCCCAGGCGAGCGAAACTGCCAACGCTGTGGTCAGGTTCTTCCCTTTGCTGCAGGGCACTTAATAAATAACCGTTATCGAATTGAAAAGCAGTTGGCGATAGGTGGGTTTGGTGCTGTATATCTTGCAACGGATGTCAAAGAAGCGAATAGGCCTGTCGCAATCAAGGATATGATTTGCGAAGACCCGGGCGAATTTGATATTCGATTGAATTTTTTCAGGCGCGAAGCAGATATTCTTAAATCTTTAAATTCAGTATCTATCGTGCCAAAAGTTTATGATTTGATTGAGCAAGGAGAGCGGGCCTATCTTGTGCTTGAGTTTATCAAGGGTAAGGATTTAATGAAGATCCTTGAATCTAATGGCCATACTCCTTTCCCGATTGAAAGTGTTATCGAGTGGGGGCGCAGCATTTGCGATGTGCTTCAGCATATGCACTCACAAGTTCCACCTTTGGTTCATCGTGATTTGAAACCTGAAAATGTTATGCTTCTCGAAGATAAAAAATCCATCAAGATGATTGACTTTGGTACAGCCCGAGACTTAGGCAAAAATCAAAAAGATAGGCATGCTGCAAAGACTAAAGTTTATACTGAAGGGTAAGCACCCCTGGAGCAAATTTCAGATAAACCTGAACCACGAAGCGACCTTTTTGCCCTTGCGT
>QWPF01000038.1 GCA_003671255.1 Planctomycetota bacterium
TCCATTTTTACGAAGGTCAACAACGCCCCGCTCTTGGTTGGCCCCATGCAGAAGGCTTTTTAAATTCTTCGCCAGGCATCCATCATGCCAACCACATGCAAGCACACCTCGCTACCCGCCTAGGAAAATGGGACAAAACCAGTGATCGCTCCACCAAGGCAGTGCAACTTGAAACTGCTTACCATAAGGAAATGAATGTAAAACCTTCCGAAGATCACCAGTTCCAACATCATGTGCAAACCTTGTTATCCTCGCTTACGCATGATGGCAGATTCAAAGAAGCAACAGCCTTAAATGATATTCGCCCAGATAAAAGCAAGCCCTCCGTGGCTTGGTTCAAGTTTCTACTGGCAAGCAGAGACTACAAAGGTGCAGACACAGAGGCTAAGAAATTCCTCAAGACTGAAAAAAACACCGCATCCTATCTCTTGGCAATTCTTCACCTCGCGCAAAACGACCCCGAAAGTGCAATGCCCTGGGTCGAATCATTGCAACAAGCGTGGGCTACAGGCAAGAAAGAAAAACAGCAGGAGTTTCGACTTTGGGAAGTGCAGGGTTTAATGCTCGCTGCACAAGGGCAGTACAAATTAGGTGCCCGACTTCTTAAACGCGCTATCGATAAATCCAAAAATGATTACTCCCACCATGCTTGGGGTAATGGATCGATATTCATGGAAAAGCTAGGACTTATCGCTCTCGCAAACAAAGATTTTGCTGAAGCAGAAGAAGCTTTTTTGGAAGCACTTGCGCATGACCCTGGTAGCGTGCATGCCGCTCTTGGCTTACGCAGATTATGCGAAGTTACAAGCAGAAAAGATGAATCAAATGATTATGCCAAACTCGCTCTGCGCTGCTGGCACAAAGCAGATTCAGGGTTACTTGAAAAAGAATGGGATATAATTCGATCATTAGTATCAGAGAACGGCGTTCCCGCTGCTATGCGGTAAACTCTTTCCACACAAACAAATAAAAGAAGCCTTGGAAGTTTAACTCCCAAGGCTTCTTTTATTGTTTAGCTAACGGCTGACTACATGGCCCAACCACGACTCATATAATCCGAAAGCATTAAGCCGAGCATGATGGTCAGAAAGAACATTGATGCAAGGATAATAATCCAAGTCAATGGGCTACTGCTATAACCATGCATGAAAATAACAACAACAAGTGCTGCCTTAACCGCTGCGATGCCCAAGGCGATCGGAGTGCTCCACATGCCAAAGTTTTGAAACCCAGCAAAGATGGTAAGCAGCGTCAAAAACATGAGCATACCAAATGTAAGTAAATACAGTGAGAGTGCAGCAGGTTGATGAGTCGAGTGTTCTGTAGTAGCCATATAATTCACCTTAAAATTAATGCCCCATATGGGCGCCTAAAAGATATAGCAACGGGAACAAAAAGATCCAGACTATATCTACAAAATGCCAGTAAAGACCAATGTTTTCGACAGGGGAATAGTAATCAGGCGAGTATGCTCCCTGATAGGCAAAGTACGCAATAATACCTATAAGCACAAAGCCCACAAGCATATGCAATGCATGAAGACTCGTCATGCAGAAATAGAGCAGGAAGAAAAGCCTAGCTTGCTGGGATTCTTGAATGCCTCGAACTCCAAGGCTTGGGTCGTTATCTGCAAGGACATCTTTTCTATCAGGGAAAGAATGCTCAGCAGAACCTTTGCTATGAGCTTCTTTTTCCATATCCTTGGCCTTCTTAGCGTATTGCCAATGCCACCAATCCTTACCTGACCAATCCTTGCCTGGCATCAGATGAATATGATAATCATGCTTCCATTCAAAATACTTAACACCAAGAAACATCAAACCAAATGCAATGGTGATAAGCAACCATCTGCCTGTCCAAAGCGAATTGCCTGTTTGAGAACAACGCACAGCAAGTGCCATGGTTAAGCTGCTAAGAATTAGAATAACAGTATTGGTTGCACCAAGCTTGATATCCAAATGATTGCTGGCTTCTTCAAACATGGCGGAATACTTATAACGATAAATCGTATAAGCTGCAAACAAGCCGCCAAAGAATAAAACTTCAGTCAACAGGAATGCCCACATACCGAGGGTATTGGCATCGTGTTGTTGTTCAAGCGTATCAAAGTGATGCGCTAAATCTTTGTGATGATGCTGGCCGTGGTCTTGCACGGTTTCTTTAATGGCTGACAACCGCGGCCTCCTTTGCATGGTAATGATAGGGTTCTTCAGTAACAACAGGGGTCTTCTCAAAATTATGGGGCGAGGGTGGCGAAGTCGTGTTAGTCCATTCCAAAGTGGATCCACCATAAGGATTGGAATTAGCCTTCTCTCCAAAGAAGAATGAATAAGGCATATAGACCAAAGGCATCAAATACCCAACCGCAAGAATGGTTGCACCCGCGGTAGAGAAAACATTCAGAACTTGGAATTCATCTGGGTATTCATAATACCTTCGTGGCATACCAAGGTAACCAAGGATAAATTGGGGGAAGAAAGTAAAGTTGAAACCGATGAAAGTGATGCCAGCACTAAGCTTGCCCCAAAATTCAGAGTACAACCTACCGGTCATTTTAGGCCACCAGTAATGGATGGCCGCCATATAACCCATGATTGCACCACCCACCATAATGTAATGGAAGTGTGCAACGATAAAGTAAGTGTCATGAAGGTGGATATCAGTTCCCAAGGTGGAAAGAAACAATCCAGTCATACCACCAATGGTAAATAATCCCAAGAACCCGAAAGCGTAAATCATCGGGGTACCAAAGCTAATGGAACCACCATACATCGTTGCAAGCCAAGAGAAAACTTTAATACCAGAAGGAATAGCCACTGAGAAAGTAAGCAGTGAGAAAACCATTGCTGCATAAGGAGAAATCCCGGTGGTGAACATGTGATGCGCCCACACGATGAAACCAAAGACTGCAATCGCAATGCTTGAAAAAGCAATGATGTGATAACCAAAAACATTCTTCCTGCTAAAGGTTGCAATAACTTCACTGGTCACACCAAGCGAAGGAAGAATCATGATGTAAACCGCAGGATGCGAGTAGAACCAGAAAAGATGCTGGAAAAGAATCGGATCGCCACCCAAGCGGGGATCAAAGATACCCACACCAAGAGTTCGCTCAACACCCAACAGACCAAGGGTTACAGCAATAACAGGAGTTCCCAGCAACTGAACAACACTGGTTGCATAAATACCCCATATGAACAAAGGCAGGCGAAACCAAGTCAACCCTGGGCAACGCATACGATGAACGGTAATGATAAAATTCAATCCGGTGAGGATGGAAGAAAAACCAACCACAAACAAACCAACCGCCATCACAATCACATAAGAGTTTGAATAAGTCGAACTAAAGGGCGTGTAGAAAGTCCAACCTGTATCAACACCACCCAAAAGCAATGCGGTTAAAGCTATTACACTTCCTGCAAAGTAAAGGTAGTAGCTGAAAAGATTTAACCGGGGAAAAGCAACATCCTTCGCTCCAATCATGAGTGGAACAAGAAAGTTGCCCAACACCGCAGGTATGGAAGGGATCAGAAAGAAAAACAACATGATGATACCATGCGCGGTAAACGCCTTGTTGTAAGTATCAGCAGTTAAAAAATCACCCTTAGGAGTCAACAACTCCAAGCGGATCGCACCTGCCAACGCACCACCCAAAAGAAACATCAGGGTTATAGTTACAAGGTACAGCAAGCCAATGCGCTTGTGATCCAAGGTAAATAACCACGATAAAACACTATGGTCATGATTAAGATAATTTAAGTCATCATCATGTCCAACAACATCTGCGAACTTTTCAAAAGTTTTAGATTCAAGACCTACGGTAGCCATGACTAATTTACCTCTTTGTTAGGATTTTTATTTTGAATGGTAGCAGGAGTAGGCGTCTCCTCGGTTCGTGGCGGCGTCTGCCCCTGATTAAGCGCCTTGATGTAGGCTATTACCTGCAACAATTCTTCTTCGGTGACCAACCCTTGATAGGTGGGCATGATCGATTCCCAACCCGCAGCGACCTTGGCATTGGGATAAAGGATTGATTCACGAATATAAGAATCATCAGCAAATACTTTCGTACCGTCTTTTATTTTCACACCATCAATGTGAGAAATAGGAATGTGCTTGCGATAAATGCCTTCCAAGTTAGGTGCCTTCGCCTCGGCATTGCCCGTATGGCAGGTCACACATTGCAACTTGGTGTATAGCTTTCTACCTTGAAGGGCCTGACCACTTTCCGCACCTTCAGACAACCATTTTTGATAATCGGCTTCTTCCATCACAATCACTTTACCAATCATGCGGGAATGCTCGGTACCACAATACTCAGAGCAAAATAGCTGGTAGGTGCCTGCTTTGGTTGCTTGGAACCAAAGGCTGCTATAACGGCCTGGCACAACATCTTGCTTAACACGAAATGCTGGAATTGAAAAGCAGTGAATAACATCTTCAGATGTAAGGGTGACTTTTACAGGTCTGCCAATAGGCACATGCAAAGCGTTAATTTCGCGTTGGCCTTCAGGATGTTGGATTTTCCACATCCACTGCCTGCCAACTGCATAAATTTCCATGGCATCTGCCGGGGGAATAACAATATTAGAATAGACTTTAACGCCCCATGAAAACATGACCAAGCAAATGCCCACAGGAATAAGAGTCCAACCTATTTCGAGTGGAATGCAACCAAACCAAGGAGCAGGAATATAACTTTCCGATTTTCTTCGAAAAGCTACTGCAAACCCAAGGGTAAGAACAGTCACCAATGCGGTGATGAACACTGTTACGACCACAATGAAAAGCATCAACATATCGACTTCCGGAGCCACGGTTGATGCCTGATCAGGTAACCACTTAAACTCTTCAAACATGAAGATCACGCCTGCCTTTCATGGGATGAACCAACGCTATTTGGTTGGACATCCGTTGCAGAAACTTCTGCACTTTTAATTACAACACGAACTTTTTCAGAGCCTCGAAACAATCCCACCAGCGGAGACCAAAACCAGAAAAAGATAATACTAAAAATCGTTGCCAAAGCACCTGCCTGAACCATCCTAATAACGATTAGATTATATTGACCGCTACGGGGATCATAGGCATAACAAAGCAATTTAATTTGATCTGCAAGCGTACCGATATTATTCTTCGAAGATTCCACAAGCGAAAGTTCCAAGTCCGTGGGCATGTAACGAATACCTAGCAAATAACGAGAAACAATTCCTTCAGGAGTAAGAATCATAACACCCGTTGCATGTAAATATTCAGATCTTTTCTCATCATAAATATAACGATATCCAACACTATCCATTACTTGCTTGATGTTAGCTTCTGAGCCCGTTAGAAAATGCCAACCACCTACCGACCTTCTTCTACCCAACGTTGATAACATGGATTCTTTTTTATTACCCGCATGCTCTGCATTTTCGGTCGGATCCATGCTTAACACCACAACTTCAAAATGATCTGAAGGCCTGAACTTTGCATCAATCCTCTTAAGCCCATCAAACATCCCATCAAGAACCCGGTTGCAAATCAACCTGCAACGATAATAAGCAGGTACAAAAATAACTGGCTTGCCACCCGTAAAGAAATCTGCAAGCTTCACCGTTTTGCCCGACTCATCTACAAATTCCAACTGCAAAGGAACCTGACTACCCAACTTTTGATCAATTCCAATTTTATCTTGGATCTCTTTGGGTAAACCAACCTTCGCATCAATATCGCCTGGCCCACGAGCAGTGCCACGCAATCCAGATGAACCATCTGCAAAAGCATTTGGCAAGCCAATGGCTAGAACCAAACAAAGGCTAGCGAAACAGTTCCTCACTTAGAGTTCCCCTGGGGCTTTCTACCAGCACTAGAAGTACTTGGCATAAAATCCTTACTATCTAAATCCGAAGTTTTATTCTTGGCATGGAACTCTTTATTCTGTTCCATGTACTTCTTTGCAAAGCTCTTGATACCGGAATTAATATCACGACTCTTTAACTGATCTTCTCCAACCGCCTTTGTAACTTTCGCATAAGTTGGCCAACCTGAAATACCACTCATCATCGGGCGCAAAGGATCAATACCTTCCAACCGAGATACGATAATTTTCGATTTATCACCCTTGGCTATCGCTGCATCACTTGCAGCTTTGCTAGTGCCTTGATTGTACAAATTGACATCGGCTTCAGCGTAGGCAGGGCCGGGATGCGCAGGTCTGAAATATCCCGTGGTGAAAATCCTATTATCCTGACGCTTGGCAAAAGTAAGTTCAATCTGTTCCTTGGCTTCTTTAAAGACAGAGTCTTTAGCAAGAATTGCTTCGCGTTCTTTTTTCTCTGCTTCATTCTTTGGGTTGATCAAATTAGGCTTTTTATTTCGATCCATGCAATCAACTTCGGCTTCTTTGATGATAGAAGCCATTAATGCTGCTTGATTGTCAGTTATATCTTTGGCAACGAGAGGGTACTCAGAAACTTTTCGGGCATTTTCGAAAGAAACCAAAAATTCAAACACATGCAAACCTACGAAAAAGCCCAGCATTACCAGTAAACCTAGGATAACACCAACCACCACGATAATTTTAAAATTAACATCGGTATGCTCAACATTGGCTTTTATCTGATCCTTAGTTTCCATAATAACAACCACCCTTCAAATAACTCACAGATATAATAAACCTACACACCATGAACCGGTTCCTTAAGCGCTCGTGGATCACGAGCAGCAATAGGCGGGTAAAGGTTCCACTGGTAAATGAAAAACGAAAGCCATAACCCACCGATACCAAGAAGACAAGTTACCTGACTCATAGCAAAGTGTAAGTGCTTAGGACTAAAACTAGGCCCAAGAAGATACAAATAATCTGCAAACCGCATAAGTAACATGAAGCAAGCCGCTATAAAAAGGCTGCTGCGAACACGCTTGGTTTCGCGCCTTAACAGAAACAAAAATGGGAGTGCAAAATGGCCAACGGCAAGAACGATGGTCACAAACTGCCAACCGCCCGAGATTCGGTTTACATAATAAGGAACTTCTTCCTTTAAGTTTGCGCACCAGATAAGCAAAAACTGAGAGAAAGTTAGATAAGTCCAGAAAATAATAAAGCCTAGAAGGAAACTACCAAAGTCTCTGAGGTAATTTTTGGTCAGATACTTTTCAAGATCGCCACCCTGATAAAGTAAAATCATTGCAACGATGTGAAAAATTATCGCAGTTAAAATACATCCAAAAGCAAATAGAACAGGATACATCGAAGAATACCAATGCACATCTACAGACATCGCCCAATCGACTGAAGTAAGACCAACGGTAACAGCAAAAACAACAAGGCCTGGTCCGCTGAGAGCCTTAAACCACCAACCGATGGATTCATCACCAGTCTCATCTTCCTTCTTGGAAAAGTAAGTAAGGGCATAAGCCAAGCCTATCCAGATGGAGAAAAATATCGCCTGTCGAATCAGAAAGAAAGGCACATTCAAGTAACCAGATTTCAACTCGATGATTCGATCTTTCAAAGCATCAGGTCGAGCCCATGGATAAAGTTCTGCTAACCCAAAAAGCAAAGGCACAAAAAGCACCGCAAGCAATAAAAGCGTTCGACTACCAGCTTCAAGTAATCTACGAATCGAAAAACCCCACGCACCGCCTGCAACATGCTGGATCATCAACAGCGCAAGGCTGCCAGAGCCAATCGCAAAGAAGTAAATGTATGCGATCAAATAGGATTCAAAGAATTCTTTCCTGTTAAACCCTAAAAGAAGACCAGAAATACCAAGCCCTAAGACTCCAATTCCAAAAGAAAACTTTTGCACAAAAGCCATGTTGCTTCTTACTTGATCAGTAATCGTAGCCATTACTTGGCCTCCTTTTGGGCCACAGCCTGGCCTGCCGTCTTTCCAAATGTTTCTTGCAAAGCGCGGATGTAAGCAATGATTGCCCATCGATCCTTGGGATTGATCTGAGCCGAATAACTACCCATCCCGCCGTATCCATGCGTAATCACTTGAAAATAATATCCCTCGGGAGCTTCAGGCAAAGGCACTGCCGCGCCGGTGAGATATTTCAACCCACGGGAATGATCCACATAAAAACTAGGAGGTGGAAGGTAACCGCGTTGAACAATCATGCCATTCCCCGCACCCGTCACACCATGGCATACCGAACAATAAATGTTGAATCTTTCCTTACCACGAAGAATGAGTTCTTCCGTAACTTCCATGGGGAAAGTTTCATAGTAGGGAGATTTGGCTTGTACTAATGTCATAGGTTCTTTGGAAGGATTAAGATCTTTCCAAGCAGCAACAGTGCCACCTTCTTTAAGGCCGGAATAGAGATGCTCATTTTCCTGAAGCATACCCCTCGCGACAGTACCTTCTTCATAAGGCCTGCTACCTCTGCCATCCGTAAAGAAGGAGAAAGCATTATGCATTTTGATTTTAGGTTGCTCAGCCATCTGCTGGTAGAAACCCCAACCGATGTCTTGCTTTCCGCAACCCAAACTTCCCGCAGCAATGAATGCAGCAATGGAAAGATTTAAAATGCGCGATGAGCCAACAAGGTAAAGTCTGATTGAATTAAACATTACTCTGGGACCTCCGAAACTTCATACGGTTGCAATCCTTCAAGGAATTGCTTGGTTCCCTGCAGATCAAATTTTGAATCTTTAGCTTCGATGCACAAGAAAAACCTATCTGAAGTTACCAACGAAAATCTTGGAACATTAAACAGAGGATGATAAATCCTTGGGTAGCCATTAAGCAATAACATGCCAAAAACCGAGGTGATAGAAGCAAATAAAACCGTAAGCTCGAACTCGGGAGGAATGAATGCGGGCCATGAATTCAAAGGCCTGCCACCAATATTCAACGGGTAGTAAAACCAGTCGGGTATAAAGGGCGTAACGAATGAAGGAGCACCACCAGAAGTAACTGTAGTCAGGGTGAAAGCTGTAAGAAATCCTGTCAACCCACCGAAAAACGCCAATGTGGGCAACATGGTACGCTTGAAACCAACGGCTTCATGCAGATCCATCACGGGAAAAGGGCTGTAGGCTTCCATTGCGGTGTAGCCTGCTTCTCGAGCATGATTTGCAGCATCCACGATCTCCGTGGGTGTCGCAAACTCTGCAAGCAAACCATATATTTTAGTCTTCGGAGCATCCATTAATGGCTTCCTCCATGTGCGGAATCGGAATGATCATGCGAATCCTTGTGCGAATGAACATGCGATTCTGGAAGTAAATGTTTCATTTCTGCAATCGAAATCATTGGTAAAACCCTGCAGAATAAGAACAACAAACTTAAGAACAAACCAAAGGTTCCAATATAGGTACTGATATCCCAGAAGGTCGGGCTGTATTGACCCCATGAAGAAGGCAGGAAGTCGCGCTGCAAACTCATAAGGATCACAAATCGTTCAAGCCACATACCAACATTAACAACCAAAGAAATTACAAAGAGTGCTGCTTCATTCGATCTCACCCTCTGAAACCAAAGGACCTGAGGCATCAAACCATTACAGAAAATCAGGGCAAAGTAAAAGTAACCATAAGGACCGAATACACGGTTCTTCATCATGAGGTCGCGTTCAAATTCGTTGGCACTGTAATAAGCCATGAAGGCTTCAACCCCATACCCGTAAAACACCATCAAACCAGTTGCAAGCATGATTTTTGCCATGTTGTCCAAGTGTTTGTCGGTGATGAAATCTTTCATGCCATAGAAGTGCCTGATGGGCACAGCAAGGTTGATAACCATTGCAAA
Source organism: Planctomycetota bacterium (assembly GCA_003671255.1). GTDB lineage: Bacteria > Planctomycetota > Planctomycetia > Gemmatales > Gemmataceae > UBA969. The sequence goes on from QWPF01000038.1 coordinate 9,744, forward strand.
GCCTGAGTAAACAGCACCCGCAACGAAGTAAGGAGGGAAGATGGTGGCATGCCAACCAGGCAAGTTCGCCACTGCGAAGTCAAAGCTAATGATGGTATGAACGGAAAGCACAAGAGGTGTGCTCAACCCAGCAAGCATAAGATAAGCGGTTTCGTAACGATGCCAGTGCATCGAACCACCACGCCATCCCAAAGATAAAATCCCATAAATCATACGCAGAAGTTGATTGGGAGCACGATCTCTGACCGAGGCAAAGTCAGGCACCAAACCAATGTACCAATACATAAGAGAAACCGAAAAATAAGTGGAGACAGCAAACACATCCCACTCAAGAGGACTGCGAAACTGAGGCCAAAGTTGCATCGTGTTCGGATAAGGCAGCAACCAGTAAGCAAACCATGGCCTACCCATGTGAGCCAAAGGGTAAATGCCCGCACAAGCCACCGCAAACAAAGTCATGGCTTCAGCAAAACGATTGATCGAAGTTCGCCAAGTTTGATTAAAGAGTAGCAAGATCGCAGAAATCAAAGTTCCAGCATGGCCGATACCAATCCACCATACAAAGTTAACGATATCAAAGCCCCAACCCACAGGAATGTTAACACCCCAGATACCAATACCTTCGTAAATCAGATAGGTGAGTGATACAAGAAGCACCTGGAGAATCATGAATGCAATTGCAAAACCAACAATCCAACCTTTGGGTGTGGCTGCAAAAATGACATCCGTGATTTTTTCCGTCATGGTGCCAAAAGTATGATTGCCGCCAACCATCGGGGGTTGTGGATCTGGTCGAAGATCTGGGCCCTTTTTAGAAACTTCAGTTGCCATGGCTTATCCGTGTCCCTTTCCAGTGGTTTCCAACTTGGGGTTGGGATTACGCACTTCCGCCAAATAGGTGGTGCGCGGTCTGGTGTTCAGCTCTTCCAAGATACTGTAGTTCATTTTGGCAACCTTCTTTTGCAGTTTTGCTATCCTGCTATTAGGGTCAACCAGATCACCAAAGATGATCGCTTCCGCGGGGCAGGCCGCCTGACATGCAGTTACAATTTCGCCATCTTTAATCTGGCAATCCTTGGCACGATCAAGAGCACGATTTTCGCGTTCAGCTTTAAGCTTGCCTCGTTTTTCAGCTTCAATCTCTGCAGCACGAATACGCTGCACACAGTAGGTGCACTTTTCCATAACGCCACGGCTTCGAACCGTAACCTCAGGGTTGTTAACCATTTTCATGGAAACAGAAGCGTAATCGGTGTATTGCAGGAAGTTAAATCTGCGCACCTTGTAGGGGCAGTTATTAGAGCAATAGCGGGTTCCCACGCAACGATTGTAAACCATATCGTTGAGGCCATCGTAGCTATGAACAGTAGCTGCTACGGGGCAAACTTGTTCGCATGGTGCGTTTTCGCACTGCATACAAGGGATGGGTTGATAATGCGCCTTAAGTGAATTGGCTTTAAGTGGATTGCCTTCGAAGTATCGATCGATGCGAATCCAATGCATCTCACGACCTCGGGTCACTTCCATCTTGCCTACCACGGGGATATTGTTCTCCGCCTGACAAGCCACCACGCAAGCGGTGCAACCCGTGCAGGTGGTCAGGTTAATGATCATGCCCCATTTGTGTTGTTTGTAAGCATATTTCTCAGAGACAGCCTCGGGCAGCAAACTCAATGAAGTTTTGCCATGCTCTTCATGCTTGTGTTCTTCATGCTTGTGTTCGCCTGGCTTATGATCATGGCCTGCATGTTCATCATGCTCGCCGCCAGACCCCATGGCTTCAACCCAGTTTGGATTTTCCTTGGTACCTTCAACGGTACCAGAGCGAACCAAATGACGACCTTCCATGTAATGATGGCTTTGGGTACACGCCAGAACATGCTGCTTACCCGTGGTAACAGCCTTTAAACCAAGTGCATACCAAGGCTCGGAAGAGGTACGCAGTTTATAAACATCGGCACCAACATCGCGGGTACCAACTTTACCAGCACGCTCTCTACCATAACCTAACTGAACACTAATCGTATTATCAGGATGACCTGGAACAACCCAAACAGGAAGCACCAAGTCTCGGCCTTGAATGGTAAGTTTGATGGTATCGACATAAGCCCTACCATGTTCGCCCCCGGTAAACCCATAGGATTTAGCAGGCGAACGATAAACACCATCGGCCAACTCAGGGCGCTTTTCAGTATTTAAAGACACACCCAAATCAAGGGCGGTCTGGTAACTCATAATCGCAGCGTTATCCCAAGTAATCTTGGTGGTAGACTTGGGCATTTCGAGGAGCCAGCCGTTGTTGGCAAAGCGACCATCGAAAACAGATTCATCAGGCCTGAAAGTGATTTCAAGATTATCCTTGGAACCCTCTTTCCACTCTGAAGAAGCCTCGAATTTCTTGATCGTGCTAGCCACTGCTTCGACCTGCAATTTGACAAGTTTGGTAAGGGCTCTGGTGCCTTCAACCAAACCATCATGAAGCGACTTACGGAAGAACTTTTCGAAAGGAACTGAACTTCGGAGCGCAGTCTGAGCAGGTGATTCGTACCAGTTCTTCCAGAAATCTTTGACTATCGCAGAGGTATCACGATTAGGCCTGGAAGAAAGCCCGCCTAGCAACTCTTGGAAGTTATGCCCGAAGTACAACGGGGCAATCAAAGGCTGAATAACAGTAGCGGTGCCATCAAATGCACGCACATCACCCCAAGATTCAAGGAAGTGAGAATCAGGAATATGCCAATGGCAAAGGCGCGAAGTTTCATCATGGAATAGGCCCATGCGATATCGCTGGGGCACTTTATCGAATGCAGCCTTAAAGCCAAGATCAGCACCTGCACTATAAACAGGGTTGGCATTTAAAATGAACAAGGCTTTCACCTTGCCCGCATTCATATCATCAACCAAGCTACGCAACGATTTTGATCTTTCGCCTGCCCGCGCATGTACTGGATCAATGTAGGAAACTGTTTTACCAATGTTTCCAAGCTTATCGTTAATCGCAGCAACAATCACATGAACCGATTCAGGCTGCTCATCACCCACAATTACAAGAGTAGTGCCCTTGCCTTTTGTCGAGAGATCATCTGCAACCGCTCCAGCCCAAAAATGAGCATCTGCAGAAAGACCCTTGGGTTTAGCAACGCCTTCAATCTTCAGATGGAATGCAACTAGGTACGCCATCCTTTCGATTTCCATTGCCCGTAGAGCAAGCCTGTGATCGGCTTTAACACCCGTATTAGTGAGTGTGCTTTCAACAACATAAAGGCGGGTCATACTATCGAGCTTTTCCAAATCCCTACGCTTGGAAAACTCGCGGGTGTAACGCAGATGCGCAGGGCCACGGCCCAGAAGATCTGCATCAAACGACAAAATAACATCGGCCTTTTCAACCGAGTACAATGGCTGCAATGCAGAGCCAAAAGCTGTCGCCAAGCCTGCGATGCCGTTATCTGAAGCTGCGGGTTCATGCTGAATCCAAGTAACTTCAGGGTAATCCTTAAGTAGCTCATTTTCTAATTGATACACAAGCGAAGGCGAAGTTATGGTTTCTGTCAGCAGATAAAAACCCTTGCCCTTGGGCAACTTCGTAAGTTCAGCTTTTAAGTTAGCAACAAGATCATCCCAAGATTTGGGCTTACCAACATAGGTTAGTCCAGCTTCGCGGTCTGGATCATATAAACCAAGAACCGAAGCTTGGGCAAACACATCGGTCGCACCTAAGCTTGCAGGATGATCAACATTACCTTCAATTTTAGTGGGACGGCCCTGATTGCTTTCCGCAAGCAAACCTGTGCCATAGCCTGCTAAAGGCATAGCGGTGGCAAAGAACATCGACTTCCCGGGAATTACACCATCGGGGTCTTTGATGTTGGGAACAATTTTTCCACCCGGGGGCCTGCAACCACTTAAACCCGCAAGGGCAAGTGATGCGCTCATAAGGGTGAGGAAACGCCGCCTGGTTACAGGATCGGTCCATTCGGCAGCCTGTCGGGGAAACTCGCGCTGGATCATTTCTTGGAAGCCTTCGCCTTGAGCGAGTTCATCCAAGCTACGCCAGTATTGTTTACCCTCAGAGCTCTCGAGCTTATTTAAGACAGACTCCAGGTCCATAACTGGTTTTTCTTTCAGGTTCATCGATGACATGTTGAGCACTCGATGAGACTACGGATATCATATTTCTTCCTAAGTTCTGCACCAAGCGTGGCTTGCGTATGAGGCGAGCCATCTGCTTGAGGCAAATCCCTAGGCTGGAAACCCATGTTAAACACTTGATCGCGCGGCCTAAGATGTCTCTCAGGTGCACGATGACACTCTAAACACCACTCCATCAGAAGGGTGCCATTCTGGTACACCGCCTGCATCTGATCTACCCTACCATGGCACGACACGCAACCAATACCCTTGGTCACATGAATGCTATGATCGAAGTAAACGAAGTCAGATAAACGGTGAATTTTGTTCCACTCTAAAGATTTCCCTGTGCGATAACTTTCGCGCACGGGCTCCAACATCTTCGACCCAACCCAAATCTGCGAATGACAATTCATACAAGTCTTGGTTGGTGGAATGTTTGCATACCCTGATTCTTCGACCGAAGTATGGCAATACCTGCAATCAATGCCCAAGCCAGTCACATGATGAGCATGGCTAAATTGAATGGGTTGTGACAAAGCAATTTGTGTATGCGTGGCATATGGAGTGCGAGCAAAAACCATGGCAGCAATACCCAAGGTTGAAGCTCCCAACACCACGCCAGCAATCACTATCCAAGTCAAAACATTTGCGTAACGGGGAAAAACCTGAGCCATCTTATCCTCTCAGAAATCGCTTAAATTTCGTAATGAACAAACATCGACTCTGCATAACTTTTATATGGTCTTAAAAACATATTAGCAAACGATTAATCTATTTCTATAGCTATGTATTTAAACTTTACAAATAAAATCATCAAAATAAAAACAAAACCTCGATACTTTCAGAGCTATGCACTTTTTAAGCAAGTTTTAAGCCAATGATGAGATATTTTTATAAGTACAATAACATTCTCGCATGAGTTGCTAAAAGATTCATAAGAAATACTTTAAAATAAAGGCTATGCACACACAAGTTTCCCGATATCAAGAATTCTTGTTCTAAGATTTCTTACAACTAGGATTGGACTTTTTGAAATTCGCTTAAAGCTTGTTGAAAATCTTCCGGGGTATTTAAATTCTTGAGCGAGAAAAGTTCGGGATCAAACTGCTTTAACTGCGCTTCCTCAATTATTTTTCCTTTTGCTTTTTCCAACAAAAAGAATGGCCTTAGCTTCTTTTCCCCTAATAATTGCTGCACATCAGGCAATACATCCACCCGATAAACGGAAGCGAGTGGGTGAAAATAAGCCTCGGTTCTGGGAATGCACATCCTGCTTTCGCCCAAAGCTTCAATCATTCCCAAGATAAATTCTTTTTTCAAAAAAGGCACATCACAAGAAGAAAGGAAAACCGCATCGCACCTGTCTTTTAATGCTTCCAACCCAGCTGCAAGCCCCTCTAACGGGCCCTGCCCTTCATTCTTATCCCTGCAAATCATCACCTTTGCTTCTAAATTGGGCAACTCCTGGCCATTTGCAGCCACCACCACCAAAGGATCGAGCACTTCCCCCATGATCCGAACAATCCGCTGCAACAAGGTTTCAGTACCAAACTGCAAATGGGCCTTCGATGTCCCCATTCTGCTGCTTTTTCCACCACAAAGTATTATCCCACCATATCGCATCAAAAGTTACCCTTTTATAGTTTGCAAATCACTTTCATTACAGAACTCTTCAAGCCCTAAACGCCTTAATTCTTGGATGCCAATATCCCCAACATCATCCCAATTCCTAGCCTGATAATACGCCCCAATCCTCTGCTGAAGTGCAGTCTTAGAAAGTCTGTTCTGCCCTCCTGATTGGGTCTCCAATGCTTCCGTAAAAAAGCGCTCGGGAAGCGTATCTTCCTCAATGCTCCAACCTTCCCGAATGTTAAAAAGCTTTTTAATCGCAACCACCCGTTCTGCTGCCAGCCTTAATTCTACTTCATCCATATCCCAGCCCGTCACCAAAGATAAAAGCTCTGCGCTCTCTGCAAAAAGATTGCTAAAAACACCCCGCAAAAACTTGCAAAGAATCAGAGAATCGATCAACGCGCTGCGGTTCTCAGACTCTACCGCAGACCGGGCTATTGCAGAATTATCCAGCACTTCTCCCGTGGGTGGCGAAAAATCAGCCTCATAAGCCCCCGAGCGATTGTGATCCGCTCCCCGCGATGCTACCGCAAGGCCCAAGGCCATCGTTTGCAATCCACGCGGTTCATAACCCGGAATTTCAAGCCCCTTTACTTGAGGCGCAAACGCGATCGAACCCTGACCGATTAAATGTGCTGCCTGCCTACTTCCCAAGCTTAAAATCTTTCCCAATCCTTCTCGATTCGCAATCAATCCTATCGCTTTTTTTGCCGCTGCCATCGAACCAAATTGCAACCAAGGTTCTGCCAGCATTCCCTTCTCTACGCACTCCATCGCAAAGGCGATGGTCCCACCCGTGGAAATAGTATCCAACCCAAATTCATCACAAAGCCCAACTAATTCTGCTATATCATCTGCGTTTTCTATGCCACAAAGCGAACCCAATGCGAACATGCTTTCGTATTCGATCCGAACTTTTCCAAGCTTGCTTTCATAAATATGTTCGCAACCAATAGTGCAAGCAGCGCACGAATGCCTTGTGACTTTTGCAGCTTTATCCACCTCTTGAAAATCTTGTTTGTCAATTGCTGCGAAATGCCCTTCCTGAAAATTACGAGTGGGTAAAACCGAGAGTCTGTTAAATACCAAAAGGTTTGAAACAGTTCCAAGTTCCCGGTATTTAGCAGTTGCAGGGCCAAAGCTTTTTGCAGATAACTCCCGCGCTTTTTCGACCAACTTTGCAGGAAACGCAACCGCCATCCTCGTATTTCCTTTAACTGCAATCGCCTTGATATTTTTCGAGCCCAAAACTGCACCCAACCCGCCCCTGCCCGCATGCCTTCGCTCATGGCTTAAGTTTGCAAACAACACTTGGTTTTCGCCAGCAAGGCCGATTGCTGCTATCTGAAACCCAGCGGCCAACCTCGTATGCAATTTTTCAGAGGTCGCCAATGCGCTTAATCCCTGCAAATCATCCGCATTTTGCAAAGTTACTTTGCCTTCTTCGATAATCACAATCCGCTTGGTTGCACTTCTGCCAGTAATAACAATTGCATCAAAACCCGTCTTTTTCGCTTCTATTGCAAAATGAGAAGAAGATAAAGCATCACTAATTCTGTTGGTTAAAGGCGACTTCGCTAAAACAGCAAACTTCGCAGAGGTGGTTAGTGGCGTCCCCACCAAAGGGCTGAAACAAAAAATCAAAGGGGCTTCAGGGGCCAAGCTATTCATACCCTGTTTCGATTCGCGGAATAAAATCCACGCACCCAATCCTACTCCGCCAATGAATTTGCGTGAAACTTCAGCAGGAATAGGTACCTCGAAAGAAGCCCCTGTTTCCACATCGATTTTCAAATATTTCTGATGGTATCCGAACATTTTTTCCTTAATATCCAAGATCTAAGATCCTAACAATTTGATCAAAATAGGCTATTCTCAGCAGAAAAACAACGAAATCACTAATATTAACCTTAGGAATGAATCAAAAAAGCTGATTTATCATTGCCTTCTGTAGTCACCACACCCTTTTTCTTATAATATGACATTCTAATTTCATTTTGATGGAGCTTACGATGTACGCTGTTTTTGAAGATGGTTCACGACAATACATGGTATCCGAAGGCGATGTGGTCAATATCGATCTGCGCCTCGAGCCTATTGGTAATATGCTTGAAATCACCAGTGTTTTGCTAATTTCCAACGGTGCTGATCTTAAAATCGGCCAACCTTTGGTTACCGGAGCAAAGATAACTGTTGAAATTGTGGGCGAAGCTAATGAGAAAGTTCGCATCCAAAAATTCCGCAGACGCAAGAACTACCGCAGGCTAAAAGGCCATCGCCAACACTACACCTGTGTTAAAGTTAAAACTATCTCTGCATAGTAACCTATTGCGATTTAAAGACTTATACAAAAGCCCTTCGTGATTCACGAGGGGCTTTTGCACTTTCTCCTCTTGTTTCAATTTCCCATTTGGAAGTAAAACATAATATCCAAACTTCAAGATTATCTTGAATTGTTGCGGTTTGTCATGGAGTGACTAAATTATGTTTTCTTTGCGCTCGGTTCCTGCCTTTATCTCGCTCTTGCTTTTTTCCAGTAACATCTCAGTCGCTCAAACTCCAACCCCCCCAGGCCAAGTCATCGTCCCGGTTTCTGTGAAATCAGGCGATAACCCAGACAAAAAAATCCAGCTCCTCGATGATAGTAAGTTCTCTCCCCTACAAAAACAGTTCTTCCACTCCGGGAAAAGTGGCGCTGAATGGCTCTACCGCATGAATACCGTCAAAGGCAGATTCATCAATGGCGTTCGCCCTTCCCTTAAAGTTGAAATGGAAAACGAAAGCTTCATCCATCAAGCAACCGCTGCACTAGCCCTGGCCCGCGCAGGCCGTGTTTACAAAGATGAACGCTTTTCCGCACGCTCTAGCCAAGCCATCTTGCTCTTACTCGAAGATACCATCACCGACCCCAAAAACCCAGCCTCCAGATACACTGTTCTACCCCCCCAAATCCTCGATAGGCAGCTTTCTGCAGGCTTATTACTCCTAGCAATCCACGAACTCGCCAATCCAAAAGCAGACCTCCTCGATGCAGGTGAACAACTCGCCAACTTCCTCCGCTCCACCCTTTCAGATACCACTACCATCGATAAAGAAACCGCAGTTGAAGAGTTGGATGGCAAAGGCTGCGAATCTGCGGTCGCCATCGCTGCAATCTTAAAAAGCAATCAACTTCGCCCTGCTCCCTGGAAAACTGATGTCGCTAAAAAAGCCATCATCGCCCGATGGAACGCTTGGAAGAACCAAAAAGAAACCGCTCCCTACCCTTGGCGCATTCTCGCATTACATGAAGCTTTCAAAATCTCTTCCGAAAAACCCTATGCCGAACTTGCTTTCGAACTCACCGACAAACTTGCCACCATGCAATACGATCAGATTGATCCCCGCAAACCAGCATGGTATGGCGGCATGAAAACACTCTCCGCTCAAGGTGTCGAATTGATGCCGGGCGTTATGTCTTGCGTTCTTGCAGAATCCTTCGCCGTGGCCTGCCTCACCGCACAATTATCCGCGGATAGCGCTAGGCACGACAAATACATGCAACGGTTGGCACAAGCGTTACAATTTAGCCAAACAATTCAATACACCGAATCTAACGCCATTCATTTTGCAGAATGGTTCAGGCCTAGAGTTCTAGGCGGTTTTCACAATTCCCCTCAAGACGGCGACCTCCGTCTTGATTACACCAGCCATTGCGTTGCAGCCTATGCCTTATACCTCCAAGTTTGTGCCATAGGCTCATAATTAATAATTGGCCAAGGCCCTACTTATTAGGTATACTGCAAGGGTTAAGGCCTTCGGTTCATCTCAATTGCCTCGTGGCAATACCGGGCCTATTATTGGTTGGATTCATGAGCGAAGAACGAGCGCCTAGCCCCAGACCCAAATGTCGCAGCCTTATGGGCGTGCAGATAATTTCTACAGGCAGCTATGTCCCCGATCAAGTTATTACCAACGCCGCTCTCGAAGAACAATTTGGCTGCGATGCCGATTGGATCGTCAAACGAACAGGCATTTTAGAACGCAGACACGCTTGGCCCTATCAAGCCACTAGCGACCTTGCCTTCGAAGCTGGTAACCGCTGCCTCAAAAAAGCCAACATCAAACCCAAGGATGTCGATCTCCTCGTTCTTGGCACCTTCACTCCCGATATGTCTTTCCCCTCTACCGCCTGCTTACTTCAAGACCGACTTGGCTTAAACTGCGCCGCTATCGAAATCGAAGCCGCCTGCGCGGGCTTTATGTATGCCCTCATCACAGGCGCAGCCTATGTTGCTTCAGGTGTCAGCGATAACGCTCTCATCATTGGTGCAGATTGCAACTCCAGAGTTTTAAACCCCAAAGATATCAAAACCTTCCCACTCTTTGGAGATGGCGCAGGCGCTGTACTTCTTACCAAGGGCTCTCCCAATCAAGGCATTATTAGTTTTAGTATGGGTGCTGATGGAGGCGGTGGCGATTTACTTTCGAGGCCCGCTTGTGGCAGCAGAATGGTTCCCACTCCAGAAAACATCGCCCAAGGCCTGCACTACATGCACATGGATGGCAGAGCTGTTTTTCGCTGGGCCGTTGCTATCCTTTGCGACACCATCCAAGATGTTCTTACCCATAGCAATTTCACTTCCGAACAAGTTGACCTCTACATTCCACACCAAGCCAACATCCGGATCATCAACGCAGCGATCGATGTGCTTCACATCACCCGCACCAAAGTATTTAATAATCTTGAAAAGTATGGCAACACTTCGGGTGGATCTATCCCCATCGCACTTGACGAAGCATTTTCAGAGAAGCGACTTGAAAAAGGCAACAAGGTAATGATGAGCGGATTCTGCGCAGGCCTAACTTGGGGCACCG
>QWPF01000039.1 GCA_003671255.1 Planctomycetota bacterium
ATCCCCTAAGGATTCCCCTACCCGACCAAGCTCTTTATACAAGCTAGACCTTTGCATTCTTGAATAGGTATCATTGGGTTGAAATAACAAAACCATAGTGTAATTTTCGACTGCTTTTTCATTATTTTTGAAATACCAGGACTGTATAAATGCTCTGGCTTTATAAGATGCTACATCTTCAAAATTAAGCTCAATTTTTTTGTCATGAATCTTCAATTCGCTATTGAAATCTGCTTTCGCCAATTCGGGATTATCTAAATGAAGCCAATAAATTGTGCCTCGGGAATGAAAAACATCTGCGTAATCAGGATTCAATGCAATGAGTTTTGAATAATCCTTTACCGCTTCTGGGTATTTACCAATTAATTCATAAGAATCACCACGGCTTTTCAAAAGATTTCTATCATTAGGATTTTCTTCAAGCTTTTTCGTAAGCTCTTCAATTTCTTTTTTAAAATAATCATTGGGGTCTTCTTGAGCCACTTGCAGTACATAAGCCTTGGCGGCACCCGTTTGAATTGAGACAAATGCAATCATAGAAAATGATGCAAGAGTGAAAAACATAGCAATGCTACTTTTCATAAACTGCTCCTAATAGAATAGAAGTTCATCAGTGTGGTTCGATTTTACAAACCAACTCAATAACCAAAAGATATGGATAATAGATTAGAGTCAGCTATTCTTAAAAAGTTCCCGAAAATGGAACTTTATTTTTTTTAGGCCAATTCCCAATGAGCATCTATTTCATGATAATCCACACCTAATTTGGCAGGCATGGAATTCATAAAAGAATTAATTACGTTGCCGCTTGCAATCTTTTAGGTATCGCTCGCTTCGTTCTTTCTCTTTTTGAAACAGGGTGTACATTTCAAGGTGGTCGGTGATGGGTCGATCTAGGTGCTTGGCTAAGGGGCTGATGTTGCCCAGATCGTTTTTGTAATGCTTAGCTTCCAAATCCTTGAGCATTTTTCCAGCAACTCGTTTATCCCGGTGAAGTGGGAAGGCGAGTTTCTTACCTTTTGAATTAAAGAACCCGTACCACTTTGGCGATTTGGTTTGTTCTTTCTATGCTTTGGGCGTTCTCTTGGGGCGCGCTTGCCCGTTGCATCAACCCAATGAGTTGTGACTTGTTTCTTGAGGTATCCCATGAATTGCTCCTGAGTGCCGTAGGAGGCACATCGGGGGGCTGCGGATTTTTGTTTACCCCCAGTTTACCCCTGACTATGCGGGGAAGGTGGGGAATGCTGGGCTATCTTGTCCAAATACCCAATTTGGACGAAGATGCATTGTTGCATCATAAGGTTATATAGATCAATGGGTTGGGACGATTTGTCCGAAGAAGTCTGAGAGAGTCTTAAGAGGCCCCTCCCGGATTCGAACCGGGGATAGCGGATTTGCAATCCGCGGCCTTACCACTTGGCGAAGGGGCCTTATTAATTGGGGTATCTTAACGGGGTTGGCCATCAGGGTCAACCTTAGTGTTACAAACAACTTAGGATAAAATCAGACTTTTTGTTGCCTTGGGCAGGAAATAACCTTAATTTAGTAACATAATAAGTTTTTAAGCGGAGTGGATCATGACAGCCCGACTGGTCCTAGAATTAGGTATTGGTGCCCCATTAACGGTTTTATTATCGCAAGATCTGCCTATTAAAATAGGCCGTAATCCCGATAATGATCTCATAATTCAAGATGAACATGCATCTCGCTTTCATGCGGAGGTGTATTTTGATTCAGGCACATTCTTTTTAAAAAACCACAGTAAAAATAACGGAACCAGGTTGAATGGCAGCAGAATCAGTAGTGAAGTGGTTCTCGTAAATCAGTGCAAAATAAATATAGGTGACGCTCAAATTCGCTTTGAGAACGCGGCAATTTCCCATGAGGATAGTAGTAAGACATTGCCTGAATTGGAATTGCAAGACGAAGGAAAAAGTTCAAAGTCAGATACTTTTGTGACTGAATTTCTTCATGATGAGTTGAGCCTTTTGTTTTCGTATGTTGCGGATTCGGTGCTGGAAAATAATCCGAGGGATTTGGTTGCGAAGGCGCTTGAGATTCTTTTAAAAAGAACCCAGGCGGAGAAAGTTGGTTTTCTTAGTTTGGATACCCAGGAAGTTATGCTGAAGCAGGTGCTTCCAGCGGATACCAGCCTTGATTTGGTGTTAAGTAAAACCCTCACCAAGGAAGTGGTAGCCCGGGAAAAAACAGTGTGGCTTCTTCAAGAGCAGGTTGGAATTGAGGCGGAGAGTTTGCGATCGATGAAGGATGCAGTTTGTTTGTTGGTAAAAACCAAGGCATCAGAAAGTAGTGCTGGGAGTATTCTTGGTGCGGTTCATTTGTATCATCACCGGCGATTTTTTAATTTCAAAGAAGTACGATTTGCGGAATTTCTTGTGGATTGCCTTGCTAACAGTTTGCTTGTGCTAAGGCAGCGCAGGGCATTGGAAGCGGATAACAACCGATTTAAATTTGTAGAAGAAAAAGGCAAAGAATTGATCATAGGGTCAAGCCGTCTAGTAGTGAAAATGAAGCAGGAAATACAAAGGGCGGCACTAAGAAATTCCTCGGTGTTGATTACAGGCGATAGTGGTGTTGGGAAGGAATTGGTGGCATTGGAATTGCATAAAAGGAGTTCTAGGAGTGCGGCTCCAATGGTATCGGTGAATTGTGCGACGATATCGCCGGGGTTGGCGGATGCAGAACTTTTCGGGAATGAAAAAGGGGCATATACCGGCGCAGACCGGGCTAATACAGGGTATTTCCAGCAGGCAGATGATGGGATACTTTTCTTGGATGAGGTTGGGGAGTTATCACAGGAATGCCAGGCAAAGTTGTTGAGGACATTGGAGTCGGGAAAAATCCGGCCATTAAGAGGGAAGGAAATAAGTGTGAATGTGCGTGTGATATCGGCGACTAATCGTGATTTACAAAAGGAAGTAAAAGAGGGGCGATTTCGTGAGGATTTATTTTACCGGTTGAATACTTGCGTGGTAAAAGTTCCCGCATTAAAAGAGAGATTGGAAGATCTCGCAGAGTTGGTGGATTTTTTCTTAAATCGCTTTTCGGTGGAGTATCGCAAAAGATTTTTGTTTGGCCCCGAAGTTCTTGATAAGTTGAAGAAATATCACTGGCCAGGAAATATCAGGCAATTGAAATCAGTGTTGGAATCGGGGGTGAACAGGGCGGAATCTGAAACCTTGATGGCGGAAGATATAGATATCCCTACGAATGATGCGATCGGGGGAGAAGTTCCCAAGAATATAAGGTTAACGGAAGTGGAGTCATGGGCGATAAAAATAGCGTTAGAAAGGAATGGGTGGAATCAAACCCAAGCAGCGAAGGTTTTGGGGATTCACCGAGAAACCCTTCTTGATAAAATGAAAAAGTATAAAATTGCAAAAAGTAACCCAAAAACATCTTAAAGAAGAGTTATTTGGAGTAAGTTGCATCATTATAAAGGCGGGATTAAACCTTGGGCAGAGGGTTTTCAGAATCAACTGCTTTGGTTTCAGGGGCTTCTTCTTTGCCATGGATGGCATCAAAAATTTCCTGACGATGTACAGGAACATCCTTCGGCGCGATTATCCCTAATCGAACCTTGTCACCGCGAATTTCCACCACCGTAATGATGATGTCATTGTTGATGACGATGCTTTCGTTCTTTTTTCTGGACAGGACTAACATAGGTCTGTCCTTCCTTTGGTCTAATTGAATCTACTGCACAAGTATTCTTAGGTTTCTGCAAGAAGCGAGGGAATAATGCAGAAAAACCCAGACAATTAGTAATAAACAATGCCTGGAGATACTTTTTGGCAGCGATTTCAGGTGCTAAGCTGTCAACCGCGCTGAGGTGTGACTGCTTGTTGCCGCCTATATCTCGCCAATGTCATAGTAACAGGCAAGAGTGGTTCGTCAACAAATTTAATAAAAAATATTAAAGTTTTGTCAAAATAGTCATTTATTGCCTGAGTTACCAAGAGTTTCGTAGTTAACAGGCTTTAATTTGTTGGATTTTAGGTAAAAAGCTGCAAGATCGGAGACGGTTTTGCTGGGGTCGCTGCGGGACATTTGGTCAATTCGGTCATGGAGATCGGGTATTTCTTGAAGGCTCATCATTCTTAATGCAGCAACGCGCACAGCGGGCGAGGAATCATGGCTTAATTTTCTGAGCCAAAGGCTTTGATCTAACTCGGTGTCGTCCATCAAGGAATCTAAAACCTCGAGCCTTTTGGAAGCTCTGGGATCGGTGAGTAGTTTTCCTAATTGAAGGTGTTCTTTGTTCAAACCACGCGCAATAAGGGCGGACTCGCAGTAGGCTCGAATTTCAGAATCCGAATCATGCAACGAGGGCAGAAGGGAATCGACTGAAACCGATTCGATTGCGGAAGCACAAGCAAGGATTGCAACTTTTCTGACTTCAACATTTTTATCTTGCAGGGCAGCAATGCTGAGTTCGGTTAATCCTACTTCTGGCGCAATAGCAAGGTGAATTGCTTGTATCTTGATGTTTACTGGAGCATCGGTGATTGCTTTTGCCATGATCCCTGCCAGGCGGGAATGCAATTCCTTATCGGTGGTGGTTTTTATGAGTTGTGAAACAATTTTCATTGCGGGAACGAGAGCAGCAGGGTTGTTGGCTTCGGGTAAAGAGCCAAGGATAAGTTTGGTGCCCTCTAGAAAGTCATTGGTCAACGGATTTGGTGGTGGAGAATTTTCAGAGATGGAGGCGAGGAGTTCGATGGTTTGGGTTTGGGCCGGTGCCGAGAAGGATGTGAACCTTCGGGCGAGGTGATGAAAGCATTGTTGAGAGAGAGGCGAAGGGGCGCCTCCCCAGGCGTCAAACATTTTTCCTAGTGCTTTGGTAAGGTCGGGTGCGCTGGCATCGGTTGCTTTTTCGAGGTGATCTAAAAGAGGGTATTGGGCATTTTCACCCAGCTTTGCAAGTGCATCGATGTAGTGAGATTTATATTGAGGTTCAGCTTTAAGTAATTGATCGGTGAGGTACCAACCCATGAGGTAATCGCGCTGCCACCAACCTAATCCGATCAGGGCGGGCAAGCATACGACGAGGGCGAGAGTGATAACAAAGCGAGCAGTTTTTAGCATTTTAGTAAGCCTATGAGATAAAAAAACAACGATGGAAGAAATATAAACCTTAGGGGTGAGAAAAGGCAACCCGAGGAGTTGAATTGGAAAAATCGGTAAAATCATTAAAGCTGGCACTTGGGGATAACGATGAAATAAGGGTTAGATGTATGCGAGTATTAAAATAGGAAAGCTGGAGAGTTTCAATGCGCCGTTTGCAAAGAATTAATCTGATGCTTCTAATATTGGTTGTGATCTCGAGAATTCAAAATGCACCAGCAGGAGAATTTGAGAGAGAGTACAAACCTAAAGGGACATGGTCGGGTTCTTCGCAGGAGTTAAAATCTTTTGCGCAGTTGGATTTGTTAAAAGGGAAAGTGGTACCTGAAGCATGGCAGGAAAAAGTTCGGTCGGTGGTTATCGAGCCTACATTATCTGCCAAGGGGCCTGCTGAGGTTTTTACCTGCGATCCAAGCACCTACGAATGGCTTTTGGAAAACCCGCACCATGCGGTGACGATGTGGAAAATGTTGGGAGCGAAATGCTCAGGCATCGAGAAGGAAAGTACGAACACCTTTTATTCGCGTGAAGCCTCTGGGAACAACATTCAATTTCATTTGATCACCGATCAAGATGGGTTGAAGATTTGGTATGCACATGGTGTGGGCAAGCCTACTGCGCTATTGCCTGCGATTCCGTTACAGGCGGTGATCGTGTTGCAATATGAGGAAAGCGTTATCAATAAAAGTGTGAAGCATCAAATGACGATTTATGCAAAGACAGAAAGCAAAGCTGCAGCGATAGTATCAAAGGCATTTGGTTCATCGATGGCGGGGATGTCTGAAAAAACGGTGGGCCAGATGCAGATGTTTTTTGGGGCATTGCCATGGTATTTAGAGCGCAATCCTGAAAGGGCTGAAAACCTTCTTAAAGCTACGCTTATAACGAAGGATGCTTCAAAGCCGATTGCCTTGAAACCCTAGCCTAAGTTGCTTAATCGGGTTTTAACTGAACGAGCACCATTTGTGGTTTGATCAAATAATCTCTGCCCAAAGCGAATGAGAAATCCTTTTTTATGGTGGTTTGAACACCATTAAAAATTGGAATATCAATGGTAGGAAGAGTATCGCCACCGGGTGGGCGGTTTGGTAACCAAAGCCAAAGAGATTGTTTCTTTTGAGCTACCATCGTTGGCAGCATATCTACAGTAGTCCAAAGAATCTTATTTTTTTGGATGCGCAAGTACCACTCTAAAGTTGGATCGATCTGATCTTTTTCCTGGGTGATCAAGAGAGATTCATCTGGTTGTAAAGAAGAGCATAATTCTTGGATGATTGCTCGGGCCTCTAGATCGCCCAGTGATTTATAAGGTTTTTTAACATCTCTTCCTGCTTGAAAGAAAGCCAGAAGGATCAAACAGCAAAGCAGCCCAAGATAGGCCTTGGAGCGGATAGTTGCAAACAAGTGCAATTGTAAAATGCTGCGGATGCCCAGCGCAGACAAAATGCAGATGGAAGGAAGCAAGTGCTGTGCGACTCGGGCGCTTCCGCCATAGGGGTAGCGACCCATGAAAGCCGCGATCATGTTTAAAGCGAAGGGCGCTAGCAAAAGGATAAGCAGTGAAAATTTGGAATTGCGGGCGAGTTTAAAAATGCCCAGGAGAAAAAATAGGAGAGTAAGGGAGCTAGCGCCATCTTTGCCTCCAATGGGGTAAGCGCTGAGGTTTCCAGCATGAGTTTTTAAAAGCCATAAGGGCAGTTGGAAAAGGTTGTTTGGAGGGAAGGTGGAATCCCAGTAGGCTTGATGTTTAGCAAGTTCGTTGTGGAATTGGTTGGAGCCAATGATTGCGTAATGGGCGAAGAAAGAGGCAAGAACGGAGCAAATGAGAACAAGGCATGGTGTGATGAGTGCGTATTTTTTATGTTGGAAGATGTGGAACGCTAGTGCGATGCAAACGCCCCCTGCGGAAAAAGCAGCGGGGAAAGAGGTGAAAAGGAGAATGGGGGAAAAGATTGCGAGTAGATAAATGGGTTGAGAGGTTGCGGTTTTTTTTAGGGCAGTGGAACCTAACCAGAGGAAAAGGGATGCAGCTAAGAAATCGAAGGCGTAGGGTTTGACTTCGCAAGAGTGCCTGATGGGGTAATAGGAAACAGCAATCATAGCGAGGGCGAGCAAAGCGGTTTTAGGGGGAGTACTATTTTTTGCAGCTTTAAAGGAAACAAGGAGGGCAAAAATGCCAGCGAGGCAGGGAGTTAAGCGCAGGGTAAATTCGCTCATGCCTAAAAGTAGGACGGTGATTTTTTCGAGCCATAAAAACCCAAGTGGGGCGATTTGATAATGCCTAAGGGGTTTTGTAAGGGTGGCGAAATCAGAGTCGAAGAAATTTAATGCGACAAAAGCCTCATCCCCCCACATGGGAAAATTCAGGCCTAATCGTAGCAATCTTAAGCTTATTCCCACTAAAACAAAACCCACGCTAAAGCCAAGCAGCAAGTTTTTGGAGCTTACCAAGCGACTTTCATCAGTCGATGCGGTGCCTGACATGCAGAAAATCTCCAGAAATGTCGATGAATCAGTTGCTTATATCAAAATTTGGGTTGAAGAGGGAAGAGGAGTTGGAGAGGCAAGTTGGGGCAAAGCATTGTCTTAAACGGTCTGGCAGAAAAGAGTACGATTTGGCACAATCCCCGTTTGGTTGGGAAGAATCCTAGGCGCAAGGAAGCGTGATGCAGTCAGAGCGGGAAAGTAATTTGTTCGCAGATGCAAGCAAGCCTAAAAAGTTAGGTTGGAGGTTGGGCCTACGATTGTTCACTATTGTATTAGTATTATTGCTATCTTTTAAATGCATTTATATTTTTGCGGGAGGTAACTTTTACGAAGTTGTTCCTGAGAAATTTTATCGTTGCTCGCAGCTCAGTGCTTCAAGGCTGGAATCCGTCATTAAGAAAAATAACATCAAAACCGTGGTCAATCTTAGGGGTTGCTGTGATACGGTGCCTTGGTACATGGATCAGGTTCAAGCAATCCATAATTGCAACATATCCCAGGAAGATCTGAGTTTTTCCGCAGGGAGACTCCCTTCCACTAAAACCATTAATCAACTGGTGGATGTGATTGATCAAAGCGAAAAACCCATGTTGTTTCATTGCCATAAGGGCATTGATAGAACAGGGATGGCGGTGGTGATGTCGGAGTTATTGCAGACGGATATCAGCCTTGAGAATGCATTGGGGCAATTAAGCCCTTATTATGGGCACCTTAATATAGGCCGTACTGCTCATATTGATGAGTTCTTTGTTTTGTACAAGGAGTGGTTGGTTCAGAAAGGTTTTGCGCATACGAGTGATCGATTCAGGGAATGGGTTAAAAAGTATTATGTGCCTGGGGATTGTGTTGCCCAATTGCAATTGATTGAAGGTGCGGGCGAAACTTTGCATTTAGAAAAAGGCAGGAGTAAATTGCTGAGGGTTCGGGCACAAAACACCTCGATTAGAGAGTGGGTGATGAAGCCTGGAACGAATGCAGGAATTAAAGTGAAATGGTTGCTGCTGACTGATGATCGCAGAGTTCTTGCGAGTGGGTTTGCAGGTAACTTTCAAGCAGTGGTAAAACCGGGTGAGGGCATCGATATTTTAGTGGCGATTCCGCCTTTGATGGAAAGTGGCAGTTCTACATTAAGGCTAGACATGACTGATCCGCAACATGCAGCGTTTCATCAGGCCGGTTCAGAGATTTTAGAAGCAAAGGTGATTGTGCAATGAAAGTGCTGGTAAGAGTTTTAGGAACTTTGTTGCTGGTGGGATTGATTCTGACAAGAGTTAATCTGGGTCAGATCATGGATTCGTTTGCAACGCTACGCCCGGCTTATTGGGTTGCAGCATTTCTGCTTTTGGTTTTCACGCAGGTGTTGAGTTGTCAGCGATGGAAAGTGCTTGCAAATGCAGTAGGGTTTGGTGGCACCTTTTATGAATACCTAAAGTACTTTTTCATTGGAATGTTTTTCAACCTTGCCTTGCCTACTTCGGTGGGTGGCGATGTGGTTCGAGCTTGGTACCTTGCGTACAAGATGAAGGACGAGTTGGTTGAAAACCGCAGAAGCAAAGCTGTTTTGACAGTTTTTGCAGATCGGTTCAGTGGAGTTTTGGTATTGGTTGCAATAGCGGTGATAGCAACAATTTCAAGCCCCGTGGAATTGCCCGTGTGGGTTAAAGGTTCAGTGATGTCGATAGGTTTGGGTGCAGTTGGGGCGCTGGCAATGCTGCCTTTGGTTGCTAAATTTTCGGTTCGATTTCCAAAGTTACTAGTTGTGTTGAAAAGTGCAAAGCTTTGTTTCGGGAATGTGAAGGTTTTGGTGTTAACCACTGCGATGTCTGTATGGGTGCAACTTTCAAGTGTTTCAATCATGATGCTGATAGGTTTGGGAATGGATCTGCCCATACCGTTGCCCTTTTATTTTGTGATGGTACCTTTGGTTACGCTTATGACCATGTTGCCTATAAGTTTGGGAGGAATGGGATTGAGGGAAGGTGCGACAGTTTTAATGTTAACGCCTTTGGCAATCGCACCTGCATCGGCAGTTGCATTATCCGTACTATGTTTTTCTGTATATGTTGCAGTAGGAATGATAGGGATCTTTTTTTACCTGGGTTCACGGGGAAGCGCATCCAGCTCGGACATGAAAGATGTTCAGTTGGAAGGCGAAATATCCGGGTCAACCGAATTGGAGGAATCGCACGATGGCTCTGCTATCCGTAATAATACCGATCAAAGACGAGCAGGATAATATTCTTGCTTTGCATGAAAGAATCGTTTCTGCTCTGCAGCCCTACTGCGCCAACTCTAATGGATCAGGCGTGCACGAATTTGAAGTTGTCTATGTGGATGATGGCAGCATCGATAAGTCGCCTGTGATACTTTCAGAACTTGCGCGATCCGATGACCGTGCAAAGGTGGTGATTCTAAAAAGAAACTATGGCCAGACTCCTGCGCTACAAGCAGGGATTGATTATTCGAAGGGGGATTTCATCGCCACCATGGATGGCGATTTGCAAAACGATCCTTCAGACCTTCCGATGTTGTTGGAAAAAATAAGTGATGATTGTGATGCAGCGCTGGGTCAGCGCGCCAACAGGCAAGATGGTTTTTGGCTTAGGAAGTTTCCTAGTTTTATTGCGAACTGGATCATTCGCAAAGTAACAGGTTGCTCGATAAAAGATATGGGCTGCACGATACGAGTGATGAAAAGAGATCTGGCGGTTGCATTGCCTTTGTATGGAGAGATGCACAGGTTTATTCCAGTGCTTGCGCAAATGTGCGGAGGCAGGTTGACTCAGGTTCCGGTGAAGCATCATCCTCGGGTTGCGGGAAAAACCAAATACAATTTAACGAGAACTTTGCGGGTGGTTTTGGATTTAATCACTGTGAAGTTTCTATATTCGTATCTGACAAGGCCGATGCATTTTCTTGGAACGGGCGGTTTGTTTGCAATTGGTTTGGGCTTTGCGAGCGTTCTTGGAGCAATCGCAATGAAATTGTACAGCCAGACGGATATGACAGGCAACCCATTGCTACTTTTAAGTGTGATGCTGGTTTTGGTGGGCATACAGTTAATATCCATGGGGTTGTTGGGTGAAGTGATGACCCGCACTTATTTTGAAAGTCAGGGAAAAGCGTCATATCTGATTCGAACCACGCATAACCTTGATAAAACCATGATGAACAAAGCTGCGTAGATTTAGTGAATAAATTTTAGCAAGAAGAGCCTGCATCCTATTTTGCAACCACCCGTGATATGTTCTCGTAACATTTTTAGGGTGGTTGTAATTTTTTTCGGAATGAATCCATTCTTTGGTAGTACCAAATCATTAGAAATTCAAAGGGGCAATATTCTCTAAATTGAAAGTATTGCCCTGATGTTAAATGGTTTTCCCCATTTTTTTGCAATTTCATGAACCATTCATAATTAAGAATCTCAACAATTTTGCAAGAAATGCAAACTTGGATCGTCTTACTTCTAGAGATGGTTTTAATCGGATTGTGAGGGTTGTGAATTAACAGGAGTTGAAAGTGGAATTATGCGCCTTGTTTTTCAATGCGTTGATTTCCTGGTTTAATGTTAATTTGAATGCATTAGAAGTTCGTTTAACTTTAAGAGGTATTTGAATCATGCTAAAGATATTTAAGACTGCAGTATTTGTTGCACTCATGGCAAGTATTGTTGGTTGGACAGCAATTGGGGTAAATGCCCAGGAAGTTAAAAAGCAAAAGAGCCCTATGAAAGAAGCGTTAAAAGACGCAGCGAAAGACCCTGTTGAAGTAAAAAGCAAAGTGGTCGCAGTTACGATTTATTCGGATAGCGCACTTGTAACCCGCGAAGTGGATATCCCTGCGGGGATGGGTGCCATGGAAGTTGTGGTTTCTTCCATGCCTTCGAAGGTTCAACCCTCTTCGGTTTATTCTGAGGGAACCGAAGGGATACGAGTTCTTGCAACTCGGTATCGCAATAAGCCGATCAAGGAAGATAAGCGCGAAGAAGTTCGTGAGATTGAGGAAGAATTAAAAAAGAATGAAATGGAAACTCAAAAAGTACAAGCCATGATTACTGCCAATACTGCGAACACCACATTTCTTACGAAGCTAGAGGGTTTTGCAAGTGCCAGTACGGTGAATGCGACTGAAAAAGGAAAGCTGGATTCTGATACCGCAATAGCGCTTGCGAATTATTTGAAGATGGAGAGAATCGCCCGGGCACAAGAGGGTGTTGAATTCGGCCAGAAATCGCAGCAGATAATGAAAAGCACACAGTTTTTGACGCGAAAATTGCAGGAACTAACTAGTGGCACGGTAAGAACAGAAACCGATGCAATTATTGTGATAGAAAAAGTTAACGCTGGTGCAGGGAAGTTGCGGTTGAATTATCTAGTAGACACAGCGTACTGGCATCCCCAGTATAAAATCCGCGCAGGAAAAACAGCCAAGGATGCAGTCAAACTTGAATACCTTGCATCGGTGCATCAGCAATCAGGAGAGGATTGGACGGGCGTTGAACTGACTCTTTCAACTGCGCAACCAATGTTGAACGCAACGCCTCCAGATTTAAAAGGCCTTGCAGTAAGCTTGATACCCAAAGGAGGCACAGTGCCCCCAGGCAAACCTGGGACAGCCCTGGGGTTATCTAATTCCACAGGTTACATTGCAATCCCTCAGTCACCAAATAGTGGAACTGCCCTTGCAGAGATTCAGGAAGCTTCAAAGAATTTACGCAGACAAGCGCAGGTTGATGCGAATCGTAAAGATGAAAAATCTAGTAACGAAATCTTTAACTATGTTGGTAATCTTGAGCAAGCCAAAGATCTTGTTTTTCTGGGCGATGAACGCCAGACGCTTGCTGATCTGAACAAGCCTGCGGATTCTGAAAGAGAAGGCCCAAGTGTTGCATACAAGCTTGAAACTAAAATCAGCATCCCTTCTAGGAATGATGAACAGGTGCTTGAAGTTGCACGCATCGAACTTCAACCAGAGTATTTCTATAAAGCTGTTCCAGTGCTTACGCCACATGTTTACAAACAGGCAAATCTTGCCAACAAAAGCAAGTTTGTACTTCTACCAGGCGAAGCAACCATGTATTCCGAAACCGATTTTGTAGGCAGGATGCAACTTCCCTTGGTAGCCATTGGTGAATCGTTCATCGTGGGATTTGGTACAGATCCCCAATTGCAGGTTCAAAGGCAATTGGTTGAGAAATCCCGCATCATGCAAGGCGGTAACCAAGTCTTGAAATTTGAGTACCGAATTCTTCTGAGTAGTTTCAAGCAGGAAGCAGTGAAGGTTCAACTTTGGGATCGATTACCCAAGGGCGAAAACGAAGCATTGAATGTAACCTTGGGGAAAGTAGCCCCTGAAATAAGTATCGACCCTGTTTATCTCAGGCAGGATCGACCTAACAACTTATTGCGATGGGATATCAATTTGTTGCCTGAAACCAATGGCACCAAGGCGAACACCACGACCTATGAGTTCAAGGTTGAACTGGATAAGCAAATGTCGATCGGGAGTTTTAAAAGCAAGTAGATTTTAATATTGATTGGTCAGGAGCACGACATTGCAATTGCGATAGAAGTCGGTGGCCTGGCCAATCTTTTTTGCCTTGAAGGACTGATTCAATTTCAGAGCATCCCATTTCTTTTCGGGCATGAATACATAAGCAGGTATTGGTTGTTCGAGGAATTGCTTAACTTCCTCCTCGGAAGTTAAAGTGTTGATTTGTCGTTTGCAATAAAAGGTGATACTGGGTTGAAACCAGTCATGGGTTGCGATCACAATTTCTCGGGTCAGATGATCTTCAGGCAGGAATTGGGACAGCATTTTTGGGGCTTTGATTTCATTAAGGTTTGAACCATTCCATGCGCCTAATGCCCCGGTAAAACCAATCGAACCCAAACAAAGAAGTGCGAGTGTTGCAATCCGGTTTTTCTTCGCTGCTAGCATCAGGGCGATGATGCCACAAGTGATTGGTATCAATCCGATGAAAGCCATTTGCTCGAGCCTTGGAATTTTTCTTCCTTTGATCCACGAAATATCCGCCTGGGTTGAAACGAGAATCATTGCAACACTGGTGATGATGCCAATGAAAACTAAAAGTACCATTCCTGTTTTAGGCAACCAGTTGGGGTAGGCGTGAGTTTCATTTTTCCAAGCAAGCATGGCTCTTGCAGTAAGAATTGCAATAGCAGGGTAGAGGGGCAGAATGTAGTTGGGAAGCTTGGTGCTCGAGATCGAGAAAAAAATAAGCACTACAGCGATCCAAGTTGCAAGCAAACGAATTGCGCTGCGGTCGTTGATAGTGTTGCTTGAAGGTTCGGTGTTGAAAAGTTCCTTTTTGGTGTTCAAGAAAGTCATGCCAATGAATGCGGACCAAGGTGCAGAGCCTATTGCGATGACGAGCAAATAATAGAACCAAGGCCCTGAATGGTTTTCCATGGCAGTGCTGAATCTGCCGAGGTTATGAGTGAAGAAAAAGCCTTTGTGCCACAAGAACTTTGTTTCTACACCCACCCAGATGTACCAAGGGCCTGCAACTAGGAAGAATAAAAAAAGCGCGCTCAGCAGATGAATGGAAAGCAAGCGCTTGGGTTGCCTTTCCCAGAGCAAAAACAAAACAATGATCAAGAGTGGAAGTGCGAGAGCGATGGGGCCCTTGGCGAGCATTCCTATGCCCGTGATGATTCCGCCCCAAAGCAGCCAAGTAGAATTGTTGTTTTGATAACCTTTGAAAAAAACAAAGAAGGACCATGCAACACAGGCGTTAAGAAGAGAATCAGGGTTGGCAAAATGGGCCGACCCTGCCCAAGCGGGCATTGCTAATAATATCAGCCCTGCGAAGAAACCCGTGCTCGCCCCAAACATGATTGTTGCGAGAGCGTAGGTTGCAAAAAGGGAAAAGAGCCCGCCCAAAGCTGAAGGAAACCGAGCTGCAAATTCGTTCACACCAAAAGTGTTGTAAGATGCGATCTGAAGCCAGTAAAGCAATGCAGGTTTATCAACACGAAGATTATAATTATAAGTGGGAACAATCCAGTTTCCCGATTCCATCATTTCATATGCAGCTTCCGCATTGTTACCTTCATCAATATCCCAAAGGCTGGAAATGCCTAGATTGGGTAGGCACACTAAGGCCCAAGCCACTAAAAGGCAGGCGATTTGAATTGTTGGATTTTTAAACACCTTTAACATCAAGCCTTCCTTAGCTACGCAAAAAAGCTCTCCAGCCTTGCCTCTGAAAACATACTCGAATCATTAAAAATAGGCGATACCAACATAGGTTGAATCGAGGTTGACTCGATAATCCCAACTGGTTATGGTCCCGCGCCTTGGGCACTTTCTCTTCAACGGATTAATTGATGATTTCAGGTTGGATTTTATCACTGCTTTTATTAACAGGACAGGTTCAACAACCTGCCTCTGATATAGCACGCCTGCGAGAACTTCTTGCAGATAAAAAACAGCCCCAGTTACAGGCCCAAGCTGCTTATTTAATCTTAAATCAACAAACCCCCCTCGCAACCGAAACCGTTAAACAATATCTGCGCGACCCCCGTAATGTTGAAGTTTTTACTGCCTTTGCAGGGGCTATCAAGCTGCGAAGAGATGGCCGTTTTTCTGAAGAATTAATCGAGGCACTTTCGATTGAACTGCCCGCAGTACGACAAGCCGCTGTTGAAGCGTTGGGCGCAAGTGTTGATGGCAAAGCTACATTCAAGCTAAAACAAATTGCTGAAAATAACAGGAGTGAAGATAATATCAGGCAGCAAGCAATCATTGCGTTGGGAAAAACAGGTAAGAAAAATGCCGCTGAAACTCTCCTCAAACTTTTTATTGACCCCAAAGAATCTATCAGGCAGACGAGCAGGCAAGCCCTTGCAGAATTAATTGGGGAAGATTTGGGCCGTGATAGTGTTACTTGGCAACTTTGGTTTGATGAACGAAAAAATCTTTCTGTAGAGGTTTGGCTTGAAGAGAGGCTTGCCCAGCGCAATGCCAAATTAACCAGGCTTGAGGGGGAGCTTGATTCTTCGCGAAATCGTAACCGCACACTTTACCAACAGCTTTATTCCCGACTAGGGCCCACCGAAAAAATACCTTTCTTTCAAGGCTTATTAGATCATGAAGACCCTGCAGTTCGCTTATTGCTTACAGGTTGGTTGGCTGAGGCGCTTGGCGAAGAATCGTACCGCAAACCTGCAGGCGAAATGTTACTTAGTTTCAGCAGAGATCCCATCGAAGAAGTGCGCAGGCAGGCAGTGCTTGGCTTGGGCCGATGGAATGATAAGGCCTGCCTTAATCGGTTGCTTCTTATTATTCAATCAGATCAAACTGCAGTTCGTGCTGCCGCAGCTAGATCGCTTGCAATGCAGGCAAAGGGGAACGATGGCGCAGCTCGAATGGTTCTTGTGCTTCCTGCATTGCAAAACGCTTTAAGCGATCCTGCATTGGAAGTCGTAGTTGAAGCTGCTGAAGATCTTGGTTCCTTGGGGGTTCCTGCCGCTGTTCCCTTATTGGCTGGATTGCTGAAGCATAAGGAGGTCGCAGTAAGGAAAACTGCTGCTCAAGCATTGGAAAGAATTGCGGATATAGCAGTGCTAGAGGAATTGTTGGCAGGTCTGGAAGACCTTGATGTAGGGGTTAGGCTTGGAATACTGGGTGCGGTATCCCGCGCAGTTAATCAGGCAAAAGCGATTAAGGAAGATGATAAATTGCGATTGCAATCACGCATGGAAATAATTCTTTTGAAGGATCCGGATGCGGGCGTAAGGGCTAGAAGTGCTACGCTATTGGGCGAATTTGGCACAGTGAGCCATCTTGCAACTTTGTGGAAGGCGGCTGTTGCTGAGGGCGATCCACGAATTCAGGAGAAGTCTTGGCAGGCATTCCTCGAGATTCTCTCTAAAAGTAAAAATTTAAAACTTATCAATGAATGGAATGTGATAATTCGAAAGGATGCCCCGCTTCGCAGGGTTAATTTCTTGGTAGAGCTTCTGGGAAAAATGCAGCCTGCAACAATGAACCCTAAAATCGAACTTGCCCCGGTGAGGGAATTGTTGGTGCAATGTGGGATCGAAAATCAAAAATGGTTGCCTGCCTGGAGTGCTTTGAGGGAACTACCCCAAGCATTGGAGCCCGAAGAAATTGAGAAACGATTAAGCCTGCTGTTTCAAATAGCGGAAATCGCACTCAAAGAGCAAGCTGCGCCCGATGTGTTGCAAATGGTAGATTTCGCAAGGCCATTGTTTGTAGGAAGAAAAAAACTTCAGGCAGACTTTGAAGAATTGTATCGTAAAGCAAACGCCCTCATCAATTCAAAATCTTAACTTTATCAGCACCATTCAACTTAAATGTTTATCGCAGTACTGTTCAAGCTTTTGCAGATAGACTGCCTTGGTATTCGCATCGAGAAAAGAACCAATAAAGGAATTCCTTGCTGCAAGTACTACTTCGCTTTTTGTAAGGTTTAATGCGGTAGCGCAAGCTTCGAAATTATCAGCCACATAACCACCGAAATAAGCGGGATCATCAGAGTTGATACTTGCGATAATTCCACAATCAAGCATTCTCTTTAAAGGATGCTCTTGAAGGTGGTTCACTACTTTTAATTTAAGGTTTGAAAGTGGACAAACAGTAAGTGGGATTTTTTCTCGCACCAGCCTCTTTGTTAGTTTCTCATCTTCCAAACACCGCACCCCATGGTCGATCCGCTCTGCATGCAATAAGTCCAGAGAATCTTCAATGAATGAAGGTGGGCCTTCTTCGCCTGCATGTGCAGTGATGCGGAATCCCTGCTGCTTTGCCTGGGTGAATACTTTTTGAAATTTGGAGGGTGGATTCCCCACCTCGGATGAATCGAGTCCAAACCCTTTGATCACTTGTTTAAACTTTAAACATTGGGCAAAAGTGTCGAGTGCGGAATCTTCCGATAAATGCCTAAGGAAGCATGGTATGAGAAAGACACTTAATTGCAGTTCTTTTTTTGCCCGCTCTACCGCTTTGCATAAACCATCCAGCACCGTTGATATGCTAATACCTCGTTCCACATGTGCCTGTGGATCAAAGAATATTTCAGCATGTATCACGCCCTGAGCATGGGCCTTTTGAAAGTAACGCCAAGCTAGTTCAGTGAAGTCATCTTCATCTTTTAGAACAGCCATACCTTGGTAGTAGATATCTAAAAAAGATTGCAGGTTGGAAAAATTGTAGGCGTGTTGGATTTCTGCGATGGAATGAAACGGAAGTTGGATGCGATGTTTTTTTGCTTTTTCGAGTAAGAAATCTGGTTCAAGCGTTCCTTCGATATGAAGGTGAAGCTCAGCTTTAGGCAACTGTTCAATGAATCGGTTCATAAATAAATCCTTTTTAACATTATATGCAGAATCTGAAGCCGGAGTTAGAAACAAGTTGAAAGTGGTTTACCCACGCTTCCTGTCTTTCCTGTTTTCGGGAAGTCATAATCGGAATTGTCGGAATGTTCGATATATTTTGAAGGTTTGGTTTTAAAAGGTCGATAAAGCATACAGGATAATGCATAAAAATGGCAAAGTTTACCCGGCTTGTGATGCCGGGAAATAGAAGCCAAATAGTAATAAAGTCGGAGGGGTGGCAAAAAATGAAACGAGAAAAGCTGTTGGCATCAGGTGCCTGGCTGCTCATGGTATCTGCCATTGTTGCGCAATCCCCCGTGGATGGTGGTAAGGTTCCATCGCCTCTTAGCCCATATGGTCAGATTGGTTCAGCGGTAATCAAAAAAGAACAAGTTACCACCGAAAAGACGGACTTGGAATTACCAGCAATGGAAGTGGATGTGGATAAAGTACCACTTGGTGCAATTCCTCGAGAAGGTTCTGCGCCTTTATATCCAAGATTTTTCCTAGGTGGCGAATACCTTGCATGGAAGTTGAATAACGCAACATTGAATCCCATCGTATTTAATGTCCCTGAAGGTTTGCTGCAAACTTCGCCAACGACTATTACTTTTAATCAAAATGGTGTGGTGAGTTCAAATGTTAGTGTGTCCAATAATTCTAGTTTATTGTTGCAATCGCAAGCGCAGTTATCGCAGAACGGCATAATTGATTACGGCATGCAATCGGGCATGAGGCTCTCTGCTGGATATTATCTAGAGCAGGATTCTGGTTTATCGGTTAATGGGAATTTCATCATGGTTCCTAAGAACAGTTATTATTTATCCAGCGTGACTGGTCTCAATGATTTTCCCATTCTGCTACAAACAGGGTTTCAAAATACTTTGAATTTTGTCATACCCGCCGTAGTTGTTGGAGATTCCCCAACTTTAACAACTGAAGATTATGCCATTGTGCTTTCTCGCCAAGTGGATTCTTCAGTCTTTGCGAATGCCAGCACTTATATTGCGGGCGGTGAATTGAATGTAAGAGGAAGAGATTTTCTGATTGGTGACATGAACTTTAGTGGTTTACTTGGTTTTAGATATTTTCAATTTAAAGAAGCGCTCGATGTCAGCAGCCAATACACCATATTTAGGCCTAATGGCGTTTCAGACTTACAAACATTTACCTTGGGAAATGGAACGGGAGTTTCAACTACTCAACAGGTTCCTATTTCATTGAATTTTCCTACGCCTATAAACATACAATCTGCGAGCAATGATCAGATCAAGGTTTACAATCATTTCATTGGGCCCCAGATTGGTATCAATGCAGATTATCATTACAATCGTTGGTCAGTAATGACAGGTTTTAATCTTGGTATCGGGGTGATGCATCAGGTTGCCAAAATTTCCTCCAACACCGCCCAAACCGTGGTAAGAGAAACTTCTACGCAAAATGCTGCAGGGCAGATAACCTCCACTACCAATACTACAACCACAAACTCAAATGGTGGGCTTTTGTTTTCACCTACGGATGTAGGGCAATATTCAAGAAACCAATTTGGCTTGCTTCCTGAGATTAATGCGAAGTTAGGTTTTAAAGCTACAGAAAGAATTAAGCTGACTGTTGGGTATGATTTTCTTTTGCTCGCGAATGTACTTCGTGCGCCCAATCAAACACAGTTAATTCCCTATAGCAATAATCTGAGTTACACTGCAAATAATCAGACTCAATCTGCAAACCAAACGCTGCAAATACCAGCATTCCAGTACAGCACCAGCAATTTAATCATTAATGGTGTGACTGCTGGCATGCAATTGGATTTCTAACCTGCTTTTTCTTTGATCACCCGGATTTGATTTTCCAGGCTTCTTCCAGCTAGTGCTGGAATGTTTGCTTTTTTAGCAAT
>QWPF01000004.1:0-56689 GCA_003671255.1 Planctomycetota bacterium
CCGGGAACCAAACTTCGCCCCAGGTAGGCGAATGCCATTTACCTTTATCACTAACGGTAGTGAACTCCAAGGTGCTGGGGGTTTTTTCGGGGTATTTAGGCCAACCAATGGTTCCTTTTGCTAGACCAAGAGTACCTTCAATGCGCCAGCGAATATAAATATCATCGCCCGCACCTTCCTTCGCCGGCCCTGTCCAAACATCGTCCCAAGAAGAAGCCCGAGTACCCGAATCATATTCAAGAATGTACAAATTAATTCCGTCAGTATGGGGAAATTTAGTACGAGGGTCTTTGGTAGTGCTAGCAAAAACCCGGTGTGGATTGCCCAACCAATAACGAAAAGTATCTAAATGATGAATACTCATAATAAAAGTTGAAAGGGACTTTAGTCCTTGAGCCCATGGCATCCAATGCGGAATGGCCCGCATTTCTATGGTTGCAAGAACAATATCTCCCAGCTTCCCGGAATTTAAAAGTGTTTTAGCAACCCTAACGGACTGATCAAACCTCATATTTTGATTCACAGCAAGAGTGATCGAATTTTGATTACAAGCTGCAACCATTTTTCTTGCAGTTTGCAGATCCATTGCCAACGGTTTTTGAGCTAAAATCCCACGCAAATTCTTAGAGCGTTCAATGGCTTTGAATAAGATTTCAGGCTGGGCTTCCGGAGGAACCGCAATATCCAAAATATCAAAGTCGCCATGCTCAAGCATTGCGTCTATTGAATCAAAAACAACAGGAATATTATGGGTTAAGGCAACTTCTTTAGCTTTTTCAGCAGACCTTGAAGAGATGCAAGTAACATTGAATCCAGCACTTTTATAAGCAGGGATCTGGCAATCCTTCATGATAAACCCAGAGCCTATGCATCCAATCTTAAAATCTTTTTTTTGGGGAAGAATCGGGAGTCGAGAATCGACAAGATGTTTTATGAAGTTATCCACACATGAATCCTATCTATCAGGAAGTCGAATTTGAAATAACTCTTAGTTCCCTGGGCAACGGAAACTGGACATGCTCTTCCCTGATGATTCTGTTTTCGACTTGTGCATTATAATTTACCCTAAGCCAATCCACACATTCTTCAACAACATCCTCAGGAGCACTTGCACCAGCCGTGATTAAAACTTTTTGGGCATTGATAAGCCATTCAGATTTTATTTCTTTTACAGAATCAATTAAATAAGCGGGCTTTCCTAGGGTTATCGCAAGCTCTGAAAGACGCATGCTGTTGGAACTGTTTTGGCTTCCAAGAACCAGCACAACATCAACTTCAGGAACAATCTCCTTGACTGCTTCCTGCCTATTTTGAGTTGCGTAGCAAATATCATCCTTGGCAGGGCCTACGATCGTTGGAAATTTTTTCTTCAACACATCAATAATGGCTTGGGCTTCATCAACACTTAATGTCGTCTGTGTCAGAAAGGCCACTTTAGTATCTTTTGGAAGCTCTAATTTGTTTGCGCTTTCTTCATCTTGCACCAGCACGATATTTTGAGGCGCTTCACCCATCGTACCCAATACTTCGTCATGGCCTTCATGCCCAATCAAAATTATGGTATAACCCTCGCTTGCAAACTTTACTGCTTCCTTATGCACCTTTGTCACCAGCGGGCAGGTCGCATCTATCGCAAGTAAATTTCGCTTCTGAGACTCCAACCTAATGGTTGGCGATACGCCATGCGCACTGTATAAAACTGTTGCACCTTCAGGGATATCATCAATCTTATCAACAAAAACAACCCCCCGCTTACTGAAACGCTCGACAACGGGTCGATTGTGAACAATTTCGTGATATACATAAAGAGGCGAGCCAAATTTCTCTAATGCTTTTTCCAGGCTTTCGATAGCCATATTTACACCAGCACAGAATCCCCTCGGATTTGCAAGAATTACTTTCATTTAGCTATCTCCTCCTTGTCTATACTAAACATCCTAAAGTATTGTAGCAGAGCAACCAACAAAAAAGCCGCGACTGGAAAACCAATCACGGCAAATCAAATTCAATTGATAAAAGAATCAGTCATACTTAACACCATCTTTTGCCGGTACAATCCACTTTTTTCCTTCTTTTTCAAGCACAACACCTTTAACAGAACCTTTGGCAGGACCATTGCAAACCACATCATGATAAGGTTCGGCTTTACCATTATCCTTAAGGTAATAAATGACTACTTTGCCATTTTCTGAAACCTTGATGGCATGGCCACAATCAGCAGTTTCGTTAAGGGCACACTTAGAACAATTAATTTCACCTTTAAGGGTAACTTCTTTGGCAGGTTTATCGGCAGCAGAAGACAAACCGACGGAAAACATGAAAGCAAAAGCAGCAAGTACAAAATAACGCATAACTTTTCTCCAGAGGAAAATAGGGAACAATCGTTAAATATACCATTTAATATTTATATTCCACATCAAAGTTTCAAACAAATGATAATTAACCCCTAGAAGTGTTGACATCCTAGAAATCGGCCCTATTATTACCATTTATTACCTAGGTTTAACAAAAATGAATGCTCTACATAAAGCTGAGGCATTGATAGAGGCACTGGATTATTTCAGGGCCTTTAGAAAAAAGATTATCGTGGTTAAATTAGGCGGAAGCATCATGGATGATTCTGATTGCCTAAACAGCACCCTAGCAGACTTAGTTCTCATGGAAACTGCTGGCATGTTTCCTGTTTTGGTACATGGCGGCGGCAAAGCAATCGACCAAGCAATGGCCAAGCAAGGGCTTCAACCTAAAAAAATTGCTGGCCGTAGAATCACCGACGACGACACACTTGCCATTGTCAGGGATGTACTTACCAATGAAACAAATGCTGATATCGTAAGGCGAATCAGAAATCTTGGCGGTAGAGCTATCCCGCTCCACACTGGCGCTATGCAGGTGATGTGGGGGAAGAAATGGTTGTTGCCTACTGAATCTGGTTTGGTCGATTTAGGGCATGTTGGAGTTGTAGATAAAGTGGACAATAATCTTATTTCGGATTTTATAAGCGCTGGGGTAATTCCAGTTATACCATCGCTAGCAATTGATGATAAAAATGCATGGCTAAACATTAATGCAGATACTGCGGCTTGCGCTGTAGCGATAAGTTTGAAAGCTGAGAAGCTTGTTTTTCTTTCTGATACTCCGGGAATACTTCGAGATCGTAAAGACCCCGTATCTTTGATCACCAGCCTTAATCAAAAAGATTGCAAAGACTTGATCGAAAAAGGGGTTATTGATGCCGGGATGATTCCAAAGGTTGAAGCTTGCCTTGATAGTTTGCAAAAAGGCGTTGGTAAAACCCACATGATCGATGGCAGGCAGAAACATTCCTTGCTTCTTGAAATATTTACCAAACAAGGCACTGGAACTGAGATTACACTTAGCTAGTGTTTAATTAACATTCAAAGAAAAGGACTACTATGAATTCCAACTTGTTGAACAGTTACAACAAGTATGTAATTGCAAATTACAAAAAGTTTCCTGTTTGCTTGGTCCGAGGCGAAGGTTCCAGAGTATGGGATGACGAAGGAAATGCGTACCTAGATTTATTTCCTGGCTGGGGATGCGGCTTGCTGGGGCATTGCCCACCTCTTGTCGTTGAAGCGGTAAAAAATCAAATAGGCAAACTCATACATGTGCCAAATTCATGGTACACAGAACCCCAAGGCATGCTTGCGGAAGCTCTTGCCACCAGAACAGGATGGGGCGGTCAATGTTTTTTCTGCAATAGCGGAACGGAAGCGAATGAAGCCGCAATTAAAATGGCAAGACTTCATGGCGGGCCCGGAAAATATAAAATCATTACTGCGTTAAACAGCTTTCATGGTAGAACTTTTGCGGCTCTTAGTGCCACAGGGCAACCCAAATACCATCAAGGGCTGGAACCAATGTTGCCTGGGTTTTCTTATGTTCCATTCGGGGACTTAGAAGCCACTGAGCTTGCAATTGATGCAGAAACTTGCGCCATCATGGTTGAACCAATTCAAGGTGAGGGAGGAATCAATCTGCCACCTATAGGATACCTTGAAGGGTTGCGCAAGATTTGTGATGAAAACAAGTTAATGCTGATATTTGACGAAGTACAAACGGGAACAGGTCGAACGGGTAAGTGGTTTGCGCATCAAAATTGGAATGTAATTCCGGATTGTGTTTCGTTGGCCAAAGCATTGGCGGGGGGCGTTGCCTGTGGTGGTTTGATTGCACGAGAAGAATTCGCAGCGAAACTTAAACCTGGAACACACGCTGCAACCTTTGGAGGAAACCCCATCGCTTGTGTGGCAGCTCTTGCAACCATAGAAACGATAGAGAAAGAAAACCTTCTTGATCGAGCGGTTTCAATAGGTGATCGCTTTAAAACCAAGTTTGAATCGTGGAAGGCAAAATGCTCGCTGATTACTGATATTAGGATTTCAGGCGCAATGATTGGCCTTGAGCTTTCAGAAGATGCTTCTCATATCGTGCAAAAATGTTTGGAAAAAAAATTACTGATAAACTGCACTCACAACACGGTAATCCGTTTGTTACCGGCCCTCAACATAACTGATGCTGAGATTGATGAAGGGTGCGACATACTTGAGAAAATCATTCTTGGATAACCTTTTGTTGCTGCCAATCTTAGCAGACAATCAAAGTTACAATGGTAACGCAAATGAAGCATTTACTTTCATTACTTGAGTATAACGAATCGGCATTCGTTAAAGTTCTTGAATTAGCCGAAAAGATAAAGTCAGACTGGACAAAAGGAAAAAGACCAGACCTCCTACCTAGAAAAGTTCTGGGCCTGATCTTTGAAAAACCCTCTCTACGAACTAGGGTAAGTTTTGAATCTGCGATGATGCAAATGGGAGGCAATTCCATTTTTCTTGGCACCTCGGATGGCCAGATAGGCGTCCGCGAAACTGTTGCAGATTTTGCCCGCACAATTTGTCATTATGTTGACGCAGTTGTGCTCAGAACTTTCTCTCATGCAACCGTTGTGGAATTTGCCAAGAATTCCTCCATCCCTGTAATTAACGGGCTCAGTGATCAATTCCACCCTTGCCAGGCAATTGCAGATATACTCACAATTCGCCAAGCATTTGGTCCAAAACCCGGCAAAACCGTAGTTTTTGTAGGCGATGGTAATAATGTCTCACGATCTCTTGCGATCGCATGCGCCTTGGTTGGTTACCACTTTATTCTTTCAGGGCCCAAACCTTACCATTTCGACAAAGACTTTATTACTTTGTTTTCAAAACGATTTCCCAATGCTGTTTTAAATCAATCCGCCGATGCGAATGATAGTGTCAAAAATGCGGATATCCTTTACACAGATGTTTGGACCAGCATGGGTCAGGAAAGTGAAAACGAAAAACGAATCAAAAAATTCAAAGACTTCCAGATCAATGATCGTTTATTCAGCAAAGCTCCAAAACACTGCAAGTTCATGCATTGTCTGCCTGCCCACAGAGGTGAAGAAGTTACGGGTTCTATAATTGATGGCAGGGCAAGTATTGTATTTGAACAAGCAGGCAACAGAATGCATGCCCAAAAAGCAATTTTACTCGATATGATTCTTGGTTCAAAATAACAACTTACTAGGATTAGGACTACCAACATGCGTATTGACGGAAGAAAACCGAATGAACTGAGGCCCTTGCGTTTCAAACGCAATTTCACCAAACAAGCTCCGGGTAGCGTTTTAGTTTCATGCGGAAAAACTACCGTCCTTTGCACCTGCACTATTGAGCAATCTGTTCCTCCCTTTTTATTAGGCAAAGGAAAAGGCTGGCTTTCTGCAGAATATTCCATGCTTCCGGGAAGTACGGGAAGACGAAAACCTAGAGATCGTGCCGGCAAAGTTGATGGTCGTAGCGTCGAAATCCAAAGACTCATTGGCCGAAGTTTACGAGCTATTGTAAATTTAGAAAAACTTGGTGAAAGAACTCTTTGGATTGATTGTGATGTTTTAGATGCAGATGGGGGTACAAGAACCGCAAGCATCAATGGCGCTTTTGTTGCCATGGTTGATGCATTGCGTTCGCTAGAAAAGAAACCATCTGACAAACCACTTGCCCCTATTAATGAGATTCTAAAAGATAGCATTGCCGCCATTAGCTTGGGCATTGTTGATAACAAAGTATTGCTCGACCTTTGCTACGAAGAAGATGCTGGCGCCGAAGTTGATAGCAATCTTGTAATGACAGGTAGCGGCATGTTCATTGAAGTACAAGCAAGTGGGGAAGAATCAGTATTCGACCAAAAACAGCTTGACAGCATGTTAAAGCTGGGGAAACAGGCAATTGGGGAAATAAAATTAGAGCAAATGAAGGCGTTAGGAAGCAATTGGCCTCTAGACTAATTTAATTTTATTTGTTATGAGACTCTCATCTAATGACTAAAGTTGTGGTTCGGAAAAGCCGGGCACAAAGTTTTGGTTGATTAAATGGAGGTCAAGATGCGTCTTTTTGCATCCGTAATTTTAAGTGCTTGTATCTTTGTAGTTTCCGGCATTGCCAACACACAAACGACAAAAAATGCCTACCCGCTAACAGTTGAAGCAGGAACCTGGCTGATATGCTGTGGAAGTTATTCGGGAATAGATGCCCCGGAATTATCAAAACAACTTACAGAAATTCTCAAAACGCGTGATAACCTCACGGCTTACATTTTCAATTATGGTGAAGAAGAAAAGAAAAAACAAATCGCAGACTTTGAAAGACGCCAAAAGATGAGCCCGGAATTAAGGCAACCCATGAAGTTTACCCGCGTTTCAGAACAATGCGCAGTATTACTGGGTGGTCACAAAGATATTGAAGATGCCCGTAAAAATCTGGAAAAGATCAAAAAACTTCCAGCTCCAGATTTAAAACTAGAGAATGGAAAAGAAACTGCTGATGTAATTAATATTTATGTTCCAACTGCAGACAAAAAAGGCGCCGAAA
This sequence comes from Planctomycetota bacterium, assembly GCA_003671255.1. Lineage (GTDB taxonomy): Bacteria > Planctomycetota > Planctomycetia > Gemmatales > Gemmataceae > UBA969. The sequence continues at coordinate 6,921 of QWPF01000004.1, forward strand.
TCCGCAGAGAAAGAGTTAACCCTTTCTCAAGGGCTTTCGTTGTAAGAAACCCCCTCATTCCTAACCAAATTATCGCAAATAACAAACCTGATCCAGTTCTTAAAACACTCAACGCAGATGAAAAATACAGCCTCCTGAAAAATTCCAAACCCATCACATTAGTGGTTAAAGAATATAATGGCTCCGCAGTTCTCCAATCAACCAAGCCCATAACTACTTCATTCATGGATAAGTTATTTGGAAGCAGACAAGGGGATATGCTCAGTGCTGCAGCTATGCAAGCCCACGAAACAGCCAGAGTTCTAAGGAAACTGGAATTTGATGCCTATGTTTTGCATACGCGAACAAGCAGCATTGTAACCGTGGGAGGCTTTGATTCACGCGAAGACCCTAATATCGCACGAATCCAAAAAGCCATTACCACACTTAAAATTTCAGCTTTAGACCTTTACACCAGCCCATTACCCATGGAAGTACCAAAGCTTTAAACACTTCTAAATCATACTTTAGCCCGGCTTATTAAGTCGGGCTTTTTTATTTATACCTAAATTATCTTTCACCTTAAACACATCTAAACAAAGTTCTTCATCCGTATGTGGGCTAGAATGGCATCCATGATTAAATATCGGGATCAAAGTTATTCCTAAAATTAACAAATAAAAAACTGTACTCTCAACAACCTTGATTACCATCAGAGCAGCAGGTTGCTTTATTTGAAGCGAGGCTAGAACCCTCTGTTTATTGGATTTGAAAAGCTGCATGACTTAATCTGCTAAAAAGAACAAATTACTTAACACTTCTTAAATTAACATAATTAAACTAAACACACCAAATTTTAATAGCCAGACTAACTCAATATATTGAATACTGTATAAGAATAGATTCAATAAAATTGGCAGGAAAACAGGGCCATGAGCAAAGCAAGTATATTAGTAATAGCAAGAAATCATATTCCAGAACAACTATTAAAACATGGATTTAACCCTGCATCCGAAAGCATGGTAAAAGCAATGCTCGAAAACCCCCAATTGTTTTTCATGGATAGAGATTTAGCTGAAAACGACCCAAACTATAAACAATTGATTCCCTATGTGGTGTTTCAAAGCCCAAAAGGTTTTTTCAACTATCAACGGGGAAAAGCCAGTTCGGAAACCAGGCTACGGCTTCTTCGCTCTCTTGGAGTTGGAGGACACATCGAAAAAGAAGACGGCGACATAGGGCAAAGCAGTTATTTAAAAGGCCTTTGGCGCGAACTCAATGAAGAAGTAGGAGTTGGCCCCTCCAACAATATAAAACTTTTAGGCTTTATTAATGACGACTCCAATGATGTGGGTAAGGTACATCTCGGAATCGTTCATTTATACCAAATCGAAACCTCAGACTTGGAATCAAAGGAACTAAATTTAACTGATTGCAAATTTTCAAGCATACAGGATATAAAAACCAACGAAGAATCGTTTGAGACATGGTCCCGCCTTATGATGCCTTACCTCGACCAATAAAGACTATTTGGGAATATTAACTGAAAAATCGATAACCAGACTATCCCTCATGGCAGTTTGAATCCAAGAAGAATATTTTGTTTTAAGGATAGTTTTTCTTTGGTCAATTTCTTGGAAGGCTAAGCTTTCATTGTCAGACAATGGCCCCCAAATTATTTTAAAAGGAACTTTTTCTGAATAAACCAAAACCAAGCCATCCTTCATCTCAATCAAACAATCCTTGGGTAAAAGTATTTCGGCCAGATAGCCCAAAATTTTAGAGCAAGAAATAACCTGATCATTTTTCCATTGGATACCAGCTTTATCCGTGGGAAAAGGCAAAGGTGTAGCTAGAACAGGCAATCCAATTTGCATAGCATTTATTGGCAAAATAACACCATTAACATCAACAACTCTAAACTTTTCCGCTGTATTAATTTCGACCTTTTCTTGAACTAATGGAACAACCATGGCCGGAACCCGAAATTCTAGAACTACTTTTAGATTATTCGCCCCTTCTCTTTGTATTTCTACAACTTTATACACCCAAGGATGAAGTTGGAAAGCTGCAAAAATTCTGCCCAATATGCCTTCTTCCAACACATCAACATCTTCTTTCAAATTTCCTAGGTAGCGAACTTCATTTAGAAACTCTTCTTTAGATAAGACTGCGGGAGAAGGACTGTTAATATTTGAAAAAGCAAGCAAAGAATTATGACGAGAAACGATTAATTTATTAAACGAGTAATCAGCTTTAGATAAAAAATAGATAAAAAAACCACATGAGATGAATGATAGAACAACTACTAAACAAAACCCTAACCAAGAGAAGATAAGTTTTTTCACAATATTACCCGATTAGAAACTGATTACCAAATAGTGATTTCGAGTTCCAGATCTACATTGAATCTTTCACGAATTCCTTGTTTTACCTGCTCGATCAATCTTAAAACATCTTCAACAACAGCATTGGGGTGGATCACAATATAATTCGAATCACGGTCACAGATTTCTGCACCACCGACTTTGGTTTTTTGAAATCCCCCCTGCTCCATTAAAGATGCAGCGGTTAAACCTCTAGGGTTTTTAAATATTTTGCCTGCGTAAGGCACACCAAGAGGCAATTGAATTTTCCTACTGATCCAAGCTTTGCGTAATCTTTTAACAATGGATTCGGTCTTATCAATTTCAAATGCAAATTCAACGCTCAGAATCACGGGGTCTCTAAGATCATTTCCTTTGTCACTAAATGAAATTTCTTCCTTATCTCGAATTTGAATAATACCAAGCGAATCTATTACTTCAATTTTTCTTACAAACCTGGAAATAGGGCCAGATTTATCACTTGTATTCGAAAGTAATGCGCCACCAATAGTCCCGGGTATGCCGATAAGCGTTTCAAATCCTGCCATATTGTTTTGAGAGCAAAAAGAAATGGCAGAAAAAATCGAAGCTCCAGCGCCCATTCGGACTGTGTTACCTAAATTTTCAAAACCACAGAATGCAGGATTCGTCAATTTAACGACTACGCCCGGAACTACCGCACTCCGAACAAGAAGGTTGCAACCATTTCCCAAGATTCGAAAAGGAATTTTATTAGTATGGCATGTTTTAAAAAGTGCAGCTAATTCCTCTTTGCTTCGAGGCTCTGCAAGATACTCACAAACCCCAGCTAAACCTGAGAATGTATGGGGAGAAAGAGACGAAGATTTTTTTATAATAGGTTCAAATTCCATCAAGTATTTCATCACAATCCCCGTCGTTAATTTATCAAAAATAACTTAAAAGTAGAAAACCACCTTCATTACTAACATACCATAGTACATAGGGAACTGAAGCACCCACTCAATTATTTAAGAAAGCTTTATAATATTAAGCTTCAAAATCCCATGAGGGCATTTTATGAATTCTAGTACGATCAAAAACCTAATCAATGATCCAACTGCTATTTTAGTAAGTGGTGGACTCGATAGTGCAATATTATTGGCGGATATGGTTAACCATAAATTCCCAAAGGTTTGGCCCGTATTTGTTCAATGCGGGCTGTATTGGGAAAAAACCGAATTAGAATACTTAAGAAGATTTATCAATGCTATCAAGGCCCCAAACCTTGCCGAACTAATAATTCTTGATGTACCTGTTGGCGATTTGTACAAGGATCACTGGAGCCTGACAGGGATAAATGTTCCCGATGTAAAATCCCCCGATGAAGCTGTTTTTTTGCCAGGAAGGAATGTCCTTTTGACTGCGAAGGCTCTTTTATGGTGCAATCTTAATCAAGTTAAAAGTCTTTCCTTGGCAGTTTTAGAATCCAATCCTTTCCCTGATGCCACTGACAGTTTTTTTCTTACCATGGAACAAGCCATCAATGAATCAGTTTCTGGAAATGTCAAATTGCTAAGGCCCTACGCGGGTATGCATAAAACAGATGTTTTAAAAATAGGCAGAAACGCGCCTTTGGAACACACTTTTTCTTGTATTTACCCAATAAACGGAATGCATTGCGGCAAATGCAACAAATGCGCTGAGAGAAAGAATGGTTTTAGCCAAGCCTCGATGAAAGACCCAACTTCTTACTCCTAGGATAAATTAAGTAACGATTGGGTGAGGTTTAAAAATAGTAAAGAATAACTTTCAAAAAAACTAAAAAAGGCGAGGATGATAAATAATTTGCAGAAGCCTTAACCATGCTGCAAATGATAAGACGGATAAAATCAAGGGCCACGCTTCCAGGCACGAGTCACAAGGTTTTCAAGAAAAACCCCATAGGTCTGGTTGGCAGAATCAAGGCTTATAGCCAATCCAGTTACAATATGAAGGTCGGGGTTCGGATTAACTTCGATAACATAGATAGTATCATCAGAAGAAACACGCATATCGATTCTCCCATAGTCACGAATTCCAAGTGCAAGATAAGCTCTTTTAACTGTATCTTTAACTTTTTCCAATAACTCAGGAGTTAATTTGGCAGGATATTCATAAGGGGTTCCTTCAAACTCAACGGAATCAGGTTTCCACTTTGCATCATAAGAAATAATAGGCCAAAGCCCTTTATTGCGAATGGTAAAATGAATTTCTGAGGGAGCAAGGACAATAATATCAGGATCTTCAATAACTGCTGCAGTAAGTTCCCTGCCATCAATAAACTGCTCCACTAAAACAGGTGGGCCATAATTTTTAAGCAATAACTTAACACGCTCAACAAGATCATATTGCGAAGTTACCACACTACCTTGATCAACCCCAATGCTGGCATCTTGGGTTGCAGGTTTAACAATGACTGGCCACCCAAGCTTATTCTCAGGAACATCTGCATTATTAACCCAAAAGAAACCAGGAGTGGAAACGCCATAAGATTGCAGTACGGCCTTGGCGAGGGCTTTGTTTCTTCCAACAGCAAGGGCTTGGGATTTAGATCCCGTGAATGGAATCTTCATCCACTCAAGAAGACCAGCAAGGTGAACTTCCGTTTCGGTAAAATCAGCAAAACCTTCAAACATATTAAAGACAACATCAGGCGGATCAGAATTCAACCTTTGAATAAGTGGTCCCAAATCTTTAGCCAATCCAAATCTTTCAAAACGCACACCATGCTCTGCAAGCGCATTTTCAATAATCTCAACAGTTTCAATAACTTCATGTTCTGAATCAGCATCCGGGTGATCCAATGGCAAAACAGGGATGTTATGAAGTATCAACACTTTAAAAGGTGATTGTGGAACAACAAGATTATCAGTCAGATTTTCATTCATAAAGAAAGTGTATAAGTTTGAATGAAGATGTAAAAGAAAAAAGCTTGGTATAAAACTATAGGCCAAGTCTTTTCGTAGCTGCTTCAAAAACAGATAGGATCAATTTTTCGTATGTCCAACCCATCCCCTTAGCAATTAAACCAAAATCACTGGTTACCGGATTAAGACCAGGCAAAGGATTTGCCTCAATAAATACAGGCTGGTTATGAGCATTAAGTCGAAAATCTATTCTTGCAAAATCTTTACAACCTAATGCCTTAAAAGCTTTAACAGCACTGCTAAACAATGCGCTGCTAACCTCGAAAGGAATTTTTGGTGGCACATTATAATCAACCCTGGAAAGATAATTCCTCTTTACCTCAAGACTGTAAATGAAAAATTCGTCCTTTATTTTCGGAGCAATCTCCATTGCGCCAATTACTTCCAGATCAGCCCCATTACCTATCAAACCAACCGTGATCTCTGTTCCAGGTAAATATTCTTCAACAATAATTGGCTGATCATAACCATTAATTACTTCACTTAGTAAGGCACGAAGTTGCTGATGGGTTTTCGCAACAGCGGAATCGCGTATACCTTTGCTAGAACCTTCCCAAGCAGGTTTAACAACGACTGGAAAAGAAAAATTAATAGGAATAGAGTCTAGATCAAAGTTTTCCGGTGTAAAAGTGGCGCCCTTGGGAACCATGACTCCAACATCAGAAACTATCTTTTTTGCAACATCCTTATCTAAACCAACACAAAGAGTAAAAGGGTCGGAACCAGAATAAGGGATTCCAAGAATTTCAAGTAAAGCTGGAACCCGGGCTTCCCTAGCCCTGCTTGTGCCACGCCCTTCAGCAAAATTAAAAACAAAATCAGGACGATCTTTAATCAAAGCAGCAGGTAAATCCGCAGACTCTGCGAAATATACAATTTGATGATTTTTTGTAGCCAACACCGCACCAATTGCCTGCATCGTTTCTGGTGAGTCAAATTCTTCCTCAAAATCATCGGTATGCGTATTTTTGGCACCGGCGGACTTTAAGTTACAGACAATCCCGATTTTCATGATACTCCCTAACAACAAAATAAAGCCGCCAAGTAAACAACCTGGCGGCTTTAAATTAAACTTTAATACACCTACCGAGCCTTCCTTACGGGGGAAACTTTCTTTTTAATCCCCAACTCTATCAAGGAATCAGGCATCACTTCATTTTCTGGTGAAGCCCCCTCATTCGAAGAGCAGCCAGAGGATGCCTCTTCAGCAGAAGCTGCAGCTAGGTTCATCTGACGACGAATCATTCGCTCTGCATTTTCTGGAATTAGAGCAGATTTACTGCCTTGAAGAAGTGAGCTAACGCCTCGGGTTCTACCCTGATCATTACTTTGCAGGGGTTTATCCTCTGCCTGATAACGAACAAGCATACCTTCATAATTGCGCAGCACAACAGCATCATCAGAAGCGGAAACCACATAATTTGGCATTACAGGAATTTTACCACCACCATGCGGGCTATCGACAACATAGGTAGGAATTCCCAATCCAGACATATGCCCGCGAAGGCCTTCCATAATTTCCATACCTTTCCAGATAGAGGTGCGGAAATGCCCGGCACCAATAACAGGATCGCAATGAAAAATGTAGTAAGGTCGCACTTTAATACGAAGTAAGCCTCGCATTAATTTACGCATAGTATCCAAGGAATCATTAACTCCCTTAAGAAGTACCGTGTGATTATTAACAGGGATACCCGCTTTTAACAATGACATACAAACCTTGGCAGATTCTGCTGATATCTCATTAGGATGGTTAAAGTGAGTTTGAATCCACACTTTCCCTACAGAACCTAAAAGATCAATCAAAGACTGATCAAACAAACGCTGAGGCAAAGTAACCGGAACGCGAGTTCCAATACGAATGACATCAACATGAGGGATAGCAGCGAGGTTCTCTAAGAAGAACTTAAGTTTAGTAACTGGGAGGGTAAGAGGATCTCCACCAGAAACAATAACATCCCGGATTTCGGAATGATTTCTGACATATTCAACCATACGCTCATCATTGCGGCTTATTGAATCCCAACCACCACGAACCATGGTAGCTCGTTTGCGAGTGCAAAACCTGCAATACATGGAGCATACATGAGTGGTAACAAGCAAAGCTCTATCAGGATATCTGTGAGTCAAGCCTGGAACGGGTGAATCCTTGTCTTCTTCAAGCGGATCTTCCAATTCGTACCCAGAAGGATTGGTGCGTTCTAATGGTGAAGGAATGGACTGAAGCCTGATGGGATCTTCAGAATCTTCAGGGTTTATAAGAGAAAAGTAATAGGGAGGAATAGCGGTTTTGTATTCGGTTTCCAGCGAATTTATCGCTTCCAACTCCTCAGGACTAAAGGTAATTAAACCCTTTAGCTGCCTAACCGAGCGAATGGCATTTTGGGATTGCCAGCGCCAGTCATTCCACTGCTGATCCGGAACATCACGCCAAATAGGATGACGCTTCGGCTTACCGGGAGGTTCTTCGTTATCGCCACCCCCGAATTGATCGGAGAATGGAACGGGTGCCGCCTCGGCTCGCACATCGGATTCACTCATATACCTTATAACCTCCAAAAGAACTCTGAAATCTCGCCTTTCAACTTATTGCTTTAGAAAAATAACTCCTGTCATTTTCAGCTGCAATAGTTAGGCACAACATGGAGCGATCATAACGATAACTTCTTAAATTACAAGAGTTTCCTTCCCCAACAAATCACTCCATATGCATATTAGTCACAATTTGATCACCACTTGTCAACACCAACAATCAATTATGCAAACACAAAGAACATTAAGTTGAGTCTCTGCAAATAAAAAGATATCATAGAAATGCAACAACTACTCTTACAGGAGAACGAAGATGAAAACTTTTCTTTGCGCAATATTTCTCGGCACATGTATTTGCACATTTATAAGCGCAGAAGATGCGAATACACTTATCCTGCAATTAAAAAACAAGGATCCTGAAATACGCAGGGTCGCAGCAAAAACCTTGGGAGAGAATGGCGAAGATGATGCAAAAGTTGTCGCAGCATTGATACTTGGGTTGCAAGATAAAGATACTTTCGTGAGAAGATTTTCTGCTCAATCACTTGGGAATTTAAAAACAAAAAACAAAGATGCAATCCCCGCACTTGCAGCATTATTAAACAACGAAGATGAAAAAAAGGAGAACCAAAATGCAGCTGCGAATTCTTTAGGGAAGATTGGCGCAGAAAGTTTTTCGGTTCTTCATTCTGTTTTTAAAGACAAATCCAAACCCATTTACATTCGTGAAAAAGCAATTGATGCCATTGGAGTCTTAGGCAAGGATGGGAAATCCGCAGTACCTGATCTTATGGAGACACTAAAAGACAATGATCTTCGTTTTTCTTCTGCAGTTGCACTAGGAAAAATTGGTTCCGAAGCCAAGCAAGCAAAAGAGTCACTCAAATTAATTGTCGAAGACAAAAAACAAAGGGATAAATCCTTCAAGGATGCAGCGTCCACCGCCTTAAAAAACATCGGAAACTAACTTAAATCTTAGTCAGGCACCGCAGGCATGAGTTTCAATTCTTCTTCACCGCCAGATTGGCTCATGCCTGAGGGTGTCAGCAAAACCCAATGGGAATATATTTCTAATCAATATATTGCATCAAACTATGATTCCTCACTCAAAGACAATCCAGTTTTTCATCAGGATCTAATTTTTCTGGAAAAGCATTTTAACAAAGCGGGCATAATTCTTGATCTTGGTTGTGGAACAGGAAGAGTTACAGAACATTTCGCTCCAAAAAAACACAAAGTTTTGGGAATAGACCTTTCAGGTCCCATGCTATGTGAAGCCTGCAATAAAAACATTAATGGACCACATTTGTTTCTTCGCGCAAATATGTTGGATCTTTCATGCCTTTGTTCCAACTCAATTGATTATTCATCTTGTCTTTTCAGTAGTTTTGGCATGCTTTTAAATAAAAAGCATCGCACCGCAATGCTGGAGGAAATCTTTCGTGTTTTAAAACCGGGAGGCAAATTCATTCTTCATGTACATAATTTATGGTCAGCCTCTCAAGGAATTCAAGGATATCAATGGCTTGCATTAGATTTGTGCCGAAGAATTGGGCGCTCCAACGATTTTGGGAACAGATTACTACCTGCCCACCAAGGAATATGCGGTTTAACCTTGCACTTGTTCACTTGGAAGGAAATTTCAATCCTGTTGAAAAAAGCAAACTTCAAAATGATTGAGGTAATGCCTTTAGGAAATCCATCTTGGGAAGCAAGCAACTCGCCTAGATTGGATAAAAAATTGTTTGCCCATGGATACCTAATTGCCTGCAGCAAAACATAGGCTTAAAAACCGACGGGCTGAATCAAACAACCTTATTATTACAAAACAGCACTCTTCTAACGAAATTAACGATTATTACTTTATTATTAAAGCAGTTTAATGGTTAAAAATACTAGTAGGTGTGGTATTTTCAACTATTAAGCATTAAATTTGAGTGTCTTATTCTTTTCGATATAGGTAATTAATAAGCATGCAATTTCGATTAGTGCCTCTCGAAGGCGGTAACACGATCGAATTATCACGAGATCTTACGGTCGTGGGCCGTAAAGAAGATTGCGATTTACGGCTTGATCATAAGTCTATATCCAAGTTTCATTGTGTGATCGTACGAATGGAAAACACATTGCTACTTCGGGATCTTGGCAGCACCAATGGCACCATGGTGAACGGAAAAAGAATAAGGCGGGCCACGCTTAAAAACAATGATCGCTTAGACATAGCTAACCTGCCGTTTAAAGTACAAATAAGCATTGGGAAGGCCATTGAAAAGACTCCTCAATTCGAAGGCACAATTCAAATAAGTAATCAGGATAACGATGCTGACGAAAAAGATGATGATTCAAATTCGGACCAAATAAACAAAGATGACATAGTACAAAACAATGATTTGCCTGACCATTACCCATCAAATAATTAAAGCTGACATAAAACCACTTTAAGCTTTAAAAGAAAATCATTAATAAGATCATATGTATGAAAAGCAGTGACTGAAATACGCAGTCTTGAAGAATTTACGGGTACGGAAGGCGGACGGATAGGAGGAACCAAAAACCCCAGTTCCAATAGCTGCTTAGCGATACGCATTGTTTTTTCTGTATTCCCAAAAATAACAGGAATGATATGACTTTCCGATGGGCCGATATCCAGCCCCATCTCCACAAGATTTTTACGCAAGTAATTGGAAAGCGAAATAACCAAGTCTCTTCGTGTATCATCTTTATTGATTAACTTGATTGCAGTTCTTGCTGCAGCAACACAAACCGGTGAAAGCGCTGTGGAAAAAATATAAGAACGAGCTTTGTTTTTTATCAGCTTTATTATTTTCTTGTTAGCACAGACGAAGCCACCTTGTGAGGCCAATGCCTTACTCAAAGTTCCTAATTTTATTATTCTGCTCTTCCAATCCGAATCGATGGGGAATATATCGGTCAAGCCTCTTGCACCGTCACCCGTGACTCCAGTAGCATGTGCCTCATCAAGAATCAACATGGCATCATTTTTCAAAGTAAGTTCATAAAGCTTTTCGATAGGGGCAAAATCACCATCCATACTGAAAAGGGTATCTGAAACAATCCATAATTTTCTGAACTTACCCTGGTTACGGAATATTAAATTTTGGAGGTGATCACAATCTTTATGCTTAAAAAACCGAAGCGTTGCGCGAGAAAATCTGCAGCCATCAATAATACTTGCATGATTCAAAGAATCGGAAAGAATCAAATCCTTGGGATGAACCAATGAGGAGATAGTACCAAGATTTGCAGCAAAACCACTGGAGAAAACAAGGGCATCATCAAACCCCTCCCAATGAGCGATATCTCGCTCGAGAGCACGATGCAATTTCGTATAACCAGAAACCAAGGGGGAAGCACCAGAACCTACGCCATACGAATTAAGCGCCCTACGGGCAGAGTGAAGAACAGCGGGGTGTTTTGAAAAGGCCAGATAATCATTTGAAGCAAAATTAACAAGTTTTTTGTTACGGTAAAGAACAGAACCATCAGGACAGAAATTAAGTGCCCTACGAAATCGATTCAATCCAGCATTAGTAATAAGATCTAACTCATGCTGGATCGAATTTAAATGATCAACAGATTGAGAATCAGGAATTTTCAATTTATCTTTGCAATCCCAAGGTTAAAAGTTCAACACTGGAAGCTGAAGAAGCGATCCGTTGGAGTTCGGGGTAATTTCAGAAACTGGAATGGATTCATCCAAATCACCAACACGGTCATCCTGCCATTCAAGTTCGAGGTCGCTAATCATTTGTAAATCTTCCTGATTAGCCCGCCCGTAAGTGGAAAGATAATTACCAATTAAGCCGCTGGTGCCCCCGACATAAAAAATCCAACTTTGAAGGTCACGAAGATTTTTTTCCCTGCCACCAGCAACTTTCAAATCTTGCTTTGGAAGTATCAAGCGCATGACAGCGATGATCTTTAGGATTTCCATTGGTTTAAGTTTAGGAACATTCTCCAGCGGTGTTCCAGCAATAGGATGGAGAAAATTAAGCGGAACAACATGGGGGTTAAGCTCTTTCAAACTAAACCCAAGGCTGACCCGATCATCAACACTTTCGCCCATGCCAAAAATACAACCGCAGCATGCTTCAAGGCCAGCCTTCTGCGCAATCTTTACAGTATCAACACGATCTTGCCAAGAATGAGTGGTAACCACCTTAGGATAAAACTCTTTTGAAGTTTCGAGATTATGATTAATTCTGCGGATACCAGCAGCTTTTAAATCTCGGGCTTGAGATTCATTCAAAGTGCCAAGTGTTGCGCAATGAGTTATGCCATCAACCTTTTTCATGGACTCAATAGCTTCCATGATTTTGGGCCATTCTTTTTTGTTGGGCCCCCTACCACTGTTCACAATACCAAAAGCACTGGCCCCATTATCTCGGGCGCTAGCACAGGCTTTTTCAACAGTTTCCCCATCCATCATAGGATAAGCGTCAACATCAGCATCGTAATGAGCACTTTGGGCACAGAATTTACAATCTTCGCTGCAATTCCCAAATTTGGTGGGAAGAATGCTGCAAAAAGTTACTTTATTGCTATGAAAATACCTACGGACTTTGTTAGCAGCATAAAATAAATCATAAAGTTCGCCTCCTTGAACTAGAAAAAGCTGCTTGGCTTCATCTCTAGTAATATCCCCCCCGGTAATAATCCGATTAGCAATAGCAAGAAAATCAATTGGAGATTGCTGCACCATATATGAACTCCTCAAAGCGAAAAGATTAAAGTCATAAAACCCAACGAGAATCATTTTACGAATTTTTGCGACTGGGCATGCAAATAAGGACTAAAATTCCAACTGAAGAAACAAATGCAAACACACCTGAAAATAAATTACGCGTATAAGTTCTGTCTCCTGGTTCACTTTGCAAAGGAACGGGAGCAGCAGGCGGTTGAGCGTAAATCGGGGTAGAAGAAAATAATAAAAATGAAAGCAATAAAGTTCCTATGACCATGAGAAATCTCTTAGCGGGATTAGCTAGCATGGCGCCAAGGATTTTTAAACCAAGTACCAGGACTTGAATAAGCCATATTTTCATTCTGAGATCGAAACCTTTCTTCTTCCTGCATGAGGCGCCACTTCCTCTTGCGAAAATACTTGGTTAAAAAGTACTGAATAATAGTACCAAATATAACAAACCCAATACAAATCACATCAATAAGGCCAGCTTGTTTATCAACAATTAAAGAAGAATCTAAAGCTTTAACCCTATCAAGAATTGCAATGATACCATAAGCCGAGGCTAGGGTACCAAGTAAGCTGGAAAAAGCGGTAAACCAGAAGGGGTAAAGCAAAAGAGCAGCTATGCCGCCAACCAGAAGGCAAGCCAACCAAGCATCGCCAGCGGGCATAAATAGATTACCGATAATAAGCCCTGTACATCCACCTAAAACAAAAACAACAACTCGAATGATGGAAAGGGCCAAAATACCAGCTGAGATACCAAATAAAAGGGCAGCAAAAATGCCTTGGATTCCAAAATCGGGGCCTTTATCAAATCCTAATACCCCTGCACCTGCTGTTGCCAAAAATACAACCCAAAACTTGTGGGTTAGGTAACCTGCACTCCACAACAATAATCCACACAATAAAATGGCAATCAAAGTTGGTGTCGATAATTTTATCACTTCAGAAAAAATATCAGGATCAAGAAAATGCATTAGATAAAGAACTCCTATTCGAGTAACCCGCAAGTATAAAACGGATCTTTCGATTAACGAAGTGTAGCTTTAAATCATGGATTTTGTCAATAAAAGGCTTAATGAGGCTATAAGCTTTCAACCAAACGAACCAAATCCGCCAATACTCGAGAACAACCCAAATCACCAAGCAAAGAAATATGAATTCTTCGCTCTTCTTGAACTAAAACCTCTAAAAATATGTCCATCCTTGAAGCAGGTAAGCATTTTTTGATCTTATCAGCCCATTCAATCAGCACTACATTCCCACCTTGAAACAACTCATCACCACCAAAATCAAGAAACTGAGACTCACTCTCCAAACGATAAACATCTAAATGATGTACCGTGCAACGACCCTGATACTCCTGCATTAAAACAAAAGTCGGACTAGTTACAAACTCCAATGATGAACACTCGAGACCCTGACACAAGGATCGAACCAGAGTTGTTTTACCGCTCCCCAATTCGCCGTTTAATCCAATAACAAAAGAAGACGGAATCAACCGCCCCAAAGAAACACCAAGTTCCTGAAACTTCTCAAGGGAAGAAACAGTGATAGCGCAAGAAAAGGTGGATCGGGTATTCATAAAAAGTTTAATTAATCATCATTTTCTTCAGGACGATCAACATTCGTATCGCCATTCTGAATACGCTTCAATTGTTTTTTATAATAAACCTTAGTAGGTTCGAGAGCAACAGCCTTGGTTTGAGCTTCAACAGCTTCTTTTTGGCGATTTAACTGAAATAAGACTTCAGCAAGAGTGTCGAGATGAGCAGCACTTTTGCCATCCAGCTTAATTGCAGCCTCGGCCTGACTAAGTCCCCAATTCAAATCAGTTTTACAGCAAGCAGAAAGCCAAGCAGCAGAGTTATGCGCCCAGGAACAATTAGGATAATCATCACCCACTTTTTGGATCGATTTTTTTGCAGTAGCAAAAATCTTATCTGCTAGATCCTTTCTACCTTTTGCAACCAAAGGTTGGTAAACAAGGATAGGCAACTCAACCTCGCCTGGTTGTAAATCATACGCCTTCGTAGCAAATACATCAACTTTATCAAAATTGCCTTCATCGATTGCAGATCTACAACGCAGCCGAGCGATTAAACAAGGCACATTTACATATGCTTGGCTTTGCGTAAAAGAAACGAAAGGTGTCATGCAGCGAAGCATAGCAAGCTCATAACCATCGGCAGCTTTTTCAAAGTTCTTTTTTTCAATAAGCCTGCTTGCTATCGCACGAGAAGAAGCCCCAACGCTATAAGAACCAGGCTCCCCGGTTTTGGAAACCAAATCAAATTGCACAAGGGCATCATCCACATAATTTCTTTTGCCCAAGGCATAAGCAAAATCTAGCCTAACCTGTTCATTACCGAGAGGCGCCCAAGAGGCCAAATCCTTCCACTTGGAAGCTTGCGTTTTATCGCCTATGTTTTCTTCCATTTTTGCGATCATAAAAGCGAGGATCGATTTAGATTTATCTTTTTCCCAAGCGGCCTTATAAGAATCCCTAGCTTTAATCCAGTTCTTTTGTTCTGCGTACAAGTCTGCTAGCGAAACCAGAATCGTTTCACTGCCAAACTTATCAGCCAACTCTTTCAGCTTATCTTGCAAACCATATTTTTTAAGAATAGCGCTTGCAGCATTTTTCAAACTTACACTTTCTTCAGAAGTTACCGTAGAAGCGTATTCTAAAAGATCATCAACAAGTTTTTCAATGGCCTTAATCTCAACCTTTTTGCCATGCAAATCATTTATCTGCATAATCACAGATTGAGCAGATTCAATATTTTTCTTTTTAAAAAGAAAGCGGAATAAAGGATCGTAGTATTCAGAGTCATCGCCAAACATTTTGTTCAATATGCGTCCAGAGGCTTCACGATGTTCCATTTTTTGCAGATACTTAGCCGCATCATCCAAAGCACGATCTTTTTTCTTAATTAAGATCCAAGCATGAACCAACTTTAAAGGCCAATCACCCTCAGATTTATCAGCGATACGACTGCTATAGTAATCCAGCGTTTTCAATGCCTGCTCTTTTTCGCCCAAGCCGTAGAGGATTTTAGCCCAATGAATTTCGAGTGAAGGAACATCCTTCGCATTTTCGTTTTTTGCTTCGTCAATCAAGGGTTTGATTTTCTCAAACTCAAAACGACTGGCATAAATCTCTGAAACCATCATGCGTTTTTTGTTTTTCAGCAAGTATTGAATCCCTTCGGGAACCATGTAATTCAGCAATGCGATTTTTGCGGCCTGCGACAATTGCTCGGTAGATTCAACCTCATTTTTATCTTTGCCAGTTAATTCTTCAGCAATTTCCACAAGGGTTTTACTGGCTTTATCAAATTCCGCTTTTTCGTTTGCCAATCGGTACATTGCCAGTTTGTAACCTAATTTCCCCAAGAGTAAATCGTCGGGGAAATGATCGGTTTCCAAAACAGCCTTCCACTTGGAAGCTTCGAGGGCTAATTGCGTATAGAGTTCCGGGTTTTTAGAGTCTTTTGCAAATTTCAGAGCTTCGATCCTTGCGCCTTTGCTACGATACAAAAAAGCAAGAATCTCATTATTTATTTCATCACTGATCTTGGGCGATTTGTTTTTCGATAGTTCCGTAATGATTTTATCTGTTGAAGATGAAAGTAATGCATATGCAGCATAATTCGAAAAAACCCCCTCAGCCCTGTTTTCTAGCATCATCTGTAGAATTTGATCTAAAAATTTGAATTCATTTTTCTCAATCAGATACGGAATAACTTTACTTATTGCCTTGGATGCGTAAGAAAGCACAGAGTTCCGAACATCTTCCTGCTCTTCTGCATTAATAATTTTAATAACAGATTTAACACCTTGTCCGCCCATTTCAATTAATTTGGCAATCGACTTTTCTTTATCTTGCAAATTTCCAGATTGATACGATTGAATCAAATCAATAACAGCAATGGGAGAATCTTGATAAATCCCCCACTTGAACTTTTCCAGCAGTTCCAGGGATCGTTTGCGGATTTCCGCATCCGCGCCTTTCAAGGCGATTTTGAGTTGGTCCTCGGCATCGCTGCCTGCTTTCCACAAATTTTTATGTGCATTTTCTCGGGTGGTAAAATCCGCATCACCTAATTCATCAATCCATTTTTTTATCTGCGCTTGTTTAGAATCTTGAAATGCCTGCACCGATCCCAATAGGAATAAAACAATGAAAACTTGAAAAAGCCTTAATTTAAAAGACATTGGCAATCCTCGCCCTAGCTGAATAAGTAATGGTTAAAAACCATTGGCTATATAATCCTATTCATTGTTAGCCCAAAACGACAAGTATAAACAGGGTAATCCGTTGCAAATAAGTTAAAACTATGAAATAACCTGCTATTATCTGATTTTGTGCTTAGGCGATAACCAAGGAGATAAATTCCACCTATGATAAAAACACCCCTTTTTCTGCTAGTAATAGGATTAACCTTTATATTAATTATGCCTAGGAATAGCGAAACCAAAGAACCTTCAAAAACATCACTGGAAGTAGGATTTGCAAAAGGTGATGCCACTCCTAAGGTTGGAATAAATCCAATTTATATAGCAGGTTTTGGGCATAACCGAAAAGCAGAAGGAGTCAGCGACCCAATCTTAATAAGGGTGATGGTATTAAAAAATGAGGGTAAAAAATACGCATTCATTTGCGCAGATTTGATTGGTTTGTTTAAAGATCAAGTTGATGAAATTCGCAAAGAATTAAAAGATTTTGAGAATGTCATGTTCTCCTGCACCCATTCCCATGAAGGTCCGGATACTTTAGGCCTTTGGGGTCAAACACCTTTCCAATCTGGAATTAACCCCGATTACATGCTTTCTTTGGTTAAAATCACAGTAAATACTGTCAGAGATGCTGCTAAAAATCTTACTCCTTGCGAAACTGAAATTGCTGCAGTTTCAATCCCTGAACTTCTATATGACGGAAGACCGCCAATCGTAAAAATGGATGAACTATTAACTTTAAGATTCAACAAAGAAAAAACAAAGACAGCTTTGGGTATTGTTCTTTTCTGGCATTGTCACCCAGAAACTTTAGGAAGTATTAATAAAAAATTAAGTTCAGATTTTGTTGGTTACACGGTAAATGAAATCAAGAAACAAACTCAAGCCGAAGCAATTGTATTTACCGGAGCGGTGGGCGGCTTAATGACCTCACTAAAAGTTCCAATAAAAAATCAACAAGGTGAGAACTTGAATGACGGAACATTTGAAAAAACCGAACGCTATGGTCAATTGTTGGCAAATGCCAGTCTCAATTCATTGAAAAAAGCCAAGGCTGTTAATTTGACCCCTATAGTTGTACGAAAAAAGGAGATTCTGCTTCCTGTTGATAATCCTATCTATCGTTTGGCGAAACAATTAGGGGTTTTTAAACGAGAAATATTTGATTGGGATTTACAACTTAATAAGCATCCCAGCCTGAACCAACGAGAAGAAAAGCATCCATCTGTAAAAACCGAGGTAAGTATCATAAGATTGGGTGAACTTGGAATCGGGTGTATCCCTGGTGAAATATACCCCGAACTACTTCTAGGAAAAGTTGCAAAAACACCAGAAAAAGAAGCCGATTACCAAAATGCAAGCACTGAACCAGATTGGTTTCAAAAATGGAATATGCCTTACAAAACCGTGGTTGGTCTTGCAAATGATGAAATCGGATACATTCTTCCCAAAAAACAATGGGATGAAAAACCCCCATATGCATATGGAAGTAAATCTGCACCCTATGGCGAAATAAATAGCCTAGGGCCTGATACTGCTTTTCTTATAGCCAATGCTTTCAACGAATTACTATCCAAATAAGTATCCCCGATTTCCGGAAGTAACTATTTAGGGATCAACGAATAAAACCCAAACTAAAAAGCTTGGGTTCTAAATCGTTCATCATCTAGGAATCATTACAACTTTGAGAATCACCAGAAAAACCTAATTAATTATTCGGGATGTTGGATTAGCCGGAGTTGGCTGAGCTTGTGGCACCAATTTTGGAGCAGGATTATTAGGAGTGGGGCTCAATGGCAAAGTGTTTTGCGGATTTAATGGTGGGGGTGCGGTTTGTGTTGATACTCCAGGAGCTACTGGGACCCCGGGTTGTCCAATCACATAGGTGCCACTTTCTTCAATTACGGGTATTCCCTGTTGAACAATAACTTCACCACCGTTTAAGGTTTCAGGAAAAGCATTGTCAGCTTTTTTTGCCTGACCACCTCTTAAAAACCCCCCATTGCCATCACCCCAAGTACAGCCCCCCAAACCAAGGATCGAGGCAATTAAAATCGATACACCCATAATTTTCGTCTTCATAATCAAGCCCTACCTAAAAGATTTGCTAAAAACATTAAAGTTCTTCTGAAGCTCATTCCCAACAATAGATAATGCAACAGAAAAAGCATGTCGGCAAATCGAAGATACAAATAAAAAGAAAACGCAATAATCCTGCAAAGGATCATCGCGCTTTCTCGTTAAAGACAGATTAAACGCTAAGGTTTAATACTAGCTTGCTTTCTTCTTGGCTGGTTCTGTACTAACCGTGGAAAGCAACCCTTTAATATACTTCATGGCTTCGTCAAGTTGACGATCCTTGAAATCCTTGGTCACCGGTTTAGTTGCAGGGCTATCTTTCCTTTGGATAACCTCAATATCTCGCTGATGTTCCATAAGATCATCGCGTTCCTTGCGTGAAAGTTTAATTTCAAGATCAGGCTTAACGCCCCACTCGTCTTCATCCTTGCCGCCGGTACTGGATTTGTTAAGGTTCTTACCACTGGGGCGCCAGAAAGAAGCGATAGTAAGTTTTAATTCACCATCACCAAAAGCCTGTATGTTCTGAACGCTACCTTTACCATAACTTCGTTCGCCAATGATAATCGCACGATGGTGATCTTGAACAGCAGCAGAAACGATTTCTGAACCACTGGCACTGCCACTATTAACAAGGCAAGCCATGGGAAAATCAAGCAAGCTGCCATCAAGAACGCCCGTATGCTTTTGCTCGCGCCCTTGTCGCGGTCTGATGCTAACAATCAGACCATCGCCAATAAACAAATCTGAAATATCAACAGCGCTATCAAGTAAACCACCGGGGTTGAATCTAAGGTCAAGAACAAAACCTTTGACGCCGCTGGTAACTAATTCCCTCATCACTTTAAGAAGATCACGGGCGGTATTTCTGGAAAAGCTAGTAATTCTTGCGTACCCAATTTTAGAGGTTGGGTCGATCATGAAATCCCAATCGTCGTTGTCTTTACGCTTGAAACCAAGAACGGTTTCAACTTCAACCCTTCCACGGCTGATTTCAAATTCAATCGGTTTTTCAACACCTTCACGCTGAACAATAATTTTAACCTTAGTATTGGGCTTACCCAGTATTTTTTTAACTGCATCAGAAAGCAACATACCCTTAGTTGAAATAACCTCTGGTTTGGGCAGGGCTTTACCATCGCTATCAACCTCCCTAATCACCGTGGAGATAATATCTCCAGCCATAACACCAGCCTTGTATGCAGGGCTATTTTTAATGGGAGTGACAACCAACAACATTTCGGAAACCGCATCTTTGCGAATTTGCACACCAATGCCAGTAAAGTTACCCTGAACATCCCGGTCGAAATTAGCTTTGGTTTCGCCATCAATATAAGTCGTGTACGGATCTAAATTACTAAGCATACGCTGCAGGGTAATATCCACATCTTTGCCGTTATCAAGATCTTCTCTTTTACCCAGATGAATTCGTGCATCCGAGAGAACCTTAAGAATATCTGGTTCACGCAAGTCCTTGGGATTCTTTATCTTTGCCTGCAAGGAATCAGGTATTTTTTCTTCAATTCTTCGATATAGTCCTTTGATGGCCCACGCAGTCATATCACCAGGGTTAACTTCTTTTACATAGCCTTTGCGAATGACTTCAATAGCTTGCTGAACCTTTTTGGCAAAAGCATCAGCTTTGTCTTTACCTAATTTTGTTTGATCAAGAATCTCAGTTCGTTTCTTTTCAAAACCTGCTGGATCAATCTTCCCGTCAACCAACGATTGATATTCCTTACGCAAGCTTCGTTGTGCCTCAAGTTTAGGCATTTTCAAAAGCAACAACTGCCCTTCAGAGTCAAGTTCTTCAGGAACTTTTTTAGCAGCTACAAGCTTTTGAAATTTATCTAATCGATCATTTGCCTTGGCAAATTCCTTGGGATTATGTGTGAGAATGTAATGATTGGTACGGCCACCCAGTACCCAGTGAAGTTGGTTTTTCTCTTCCTTCGTCTTACCGTATTGCTTGGTCAAATCGGTCATTTTCTTGTCAAGAAATTCAGCCAACTCATCAACCGTAACCACACCATCTGCTTCGTAACCCTCCTTGTCGGCTTCGCCTTTTAAACCTTCAATCACAGCTTTGGTGAAAACGCTATTATTATCAGCTTCAACAGAAGCATACAGGCCATTGGTGGCAAGAAATACAACCCTACCCGGAAGTGGCAGGTGATCTTCAGAAGCATCTTCGCCCAAAAATTCTTGATAAGGATTGGCACCTAAAGAAGCTTCAGCAACAGCTTTGCCCTGTGCAGGTTGAAAACCTTTAAAGTTCACATCGACAAAAGAACAGAATTTTTCAGATTTCAAGGCTTTGAGGGCGTCAGCAAGATCACTACTTGCGATGGCATTTTTGTCGCGACCTAAAAAAGTGGAGTCGCTGGTAAAATAGCATCGACGATCGCCACTATCTCCCAGAGGGCCACCCTGCCCGAAAAAACCAAAAATAACTAAGTCATTGGGTGTAGCTTTAGATGCGACCCACTTCAAAGCCTCCATAACATTATCGCGGGTGGCCTCTGAAGTATAATCTGAAAGGTCTTTGGCGTTCTTGGGGTCGCCCAACAGCAATTTCCCGTTGTCTTTAGTTAACCCCAGAATGTTTTTATCGGAAAGCAACTTAAAAAGGGCAATGGCGTCAGCTTCCGCCTTGGGTTTCTCTTTAATCTGTGCATCTTTGTATTTACTTACGCCAATGATTACGGTGTAAACATTTTGCTTACCACCTTCAGCAGAAATAAACGGTGTTAGAGATATAAAAAGCAAAGAAGCCAACAGAAGTTTAACTAGGAGCCTTGACATAATCCAAATTCCTTTCGAGTTCCGTTCAAGTTGTTTCAAAGTTCAGGAATTCACACAACCTTCATACCATTTTGGCGGGTTAAGTAACAATAAGTCAACCCGGCTATTGAAACAATAACAATTTTGTTATTAGAAAGATTTTGCAAGCTTCCGCAGGACTTCAACGCCCCGTTCTAAAGTTACCTGTTTTGCTGCAAAACTGATTCTAAAGTTGGTATCAGAAGAACTAAAAGTCTTTCCTGGTATTATTAATAAGTCGAGTTGAATTGCTTTTTCAACAAAAGCAGTACTATTTCCGCCTGGAGCTTTCGGGAAAAGATAAAAAGCGCCGCCTGCGTGGGGTATTTCATAACAATCCTTGATGCCGTTTAAAAGAAAATCCCGCTTCAGTTTGTACTGTTGCATAAAACCAGACATATCTTGATTTAGGGCAGTGAGGCCGGCGTATTGAACCATACTTGGTGCGCAAACAAAGGTAAATTGCTGCAATTTGATCATTTCTTGTATTAATTTGGTGGGCCCATGGGCATAACCCATGCGCCAGCCCGTCATGCCATAGGATTTGCTAAATCCGTCAAGAACTAGAACATTATGATTAAAATCGGCAGGAGTTTGTAATAACCCATCAAAATGAAAAGCACTGTATATCTCATCAGATATCAACAAAACGCCATGCTTTCTGGCAAGTTCAGCAAGTTCTTTAACAGTTTCAAGGGAGTATGTTTTTCCCGTGGGATTTGCAGGATTATTAAAGAGTATAACCTTGGTTTTTTTGGTAATGGCTTTTTCGACCTTGTTAATATCAATTTCGAAATCGGGATAGGTATCAATAAAAACAGATTTTCCACCGGCAAGCGATACAAGATGAGGGTACATAACAAAATACGGATCAAAAATGATAACCTCATCGCCCGGATCAACAACACAACAAAGAGCAAGAACCAAAGCCCCACTAGTTCCGCTAGTGACAATCAAATCTCGATTGGATTTTGGAAATTTCGCTTCGACCCTCTGCAACAATTGCTGCCTGAGTTCAGGGATACCTTGGGTAAGTGTGTAAGTATTCCTACCCGCATCAATGGCATCTTTAGCGGCCTTTTTAATAGGTTCAGGTACATCGAAATCGGGTTGACCAATACTTAAATTGATCGGATCTTTAATCGACTTCGCCAGTTCAAACACTTTTCTAATGCCTGATGATTCGATGTGCGACATACGCTCTGCAATCCAATCATCTACCACAGAATCCTGATTCGTCATCGCTTGGCCTTTCATAAACAAAAAATTACAATGGCTGATTGGAAAACAGATGTTGTTCAGATACTTGCAAAGCCCATTTAGCCTGTAACTTTTTCAAAGCATCCTCAATTGGTATTGCCTTAAACAACATCCCCGACTCTTCAACCAATCCTAGGGATTGAAGTTTTTTAATCCCATCAACAATATCGTAATCTATTTTTTTGACAAAATGCTGAGTAAAGAAAAGCTCTATAAAATCATCAAGTTGCTGACTTGCCCAACCTTTTTCGGGAGCATACTTAAGCAAACAATAATATCCAAGTATCGCTTCCCTGCCTTGTTGTTCTTCGGCTTCGTCCATCAATCGAGAAATGACGCCTGAATTACTATCCAGCAATTGAAAGTAAAGATTTTTAATCATTCTTAGATCATAGTTCTGCCTTTTAGTCACATAGTTGTAGTAACTACGATAGCCATAACCCCCAAAAGCAAGAGCCAAAGGCCAGGTAACGCCAACCAATGCAACAATTCCAACCTTTAAAAAGCTAATAATAACGTTGTAAAAAACCAGACCAATTCCAGTGACAATAGGGTAACTGATCATGCTTTGATCAATGCGGTTGAGGCGAACTTTTGCACCAGGAAAAACCATGGGGATTTCGTTTTTAGGAATGTCCTTGAATAGTTTTAGGAAAACATGATCAGACAAAACCGAGTTAGCATCATGATGATTCTTTTTTTTTGTTTTAACAAAAGTAGCAAAACGGGAATAACCAGGGGTCGGGACTTTATCTTGCTTCCAAGGTGCCCACCATTTTGAAGGCCTCCTTAATACAAAAGTATCACCCCGATAATACATAAGTAGGCGATCAAACTCTTCTTGCCTGATTTGCACATTGAGCCCCCAATATTTCGAGGAATCCTGCTCCCACTTATGCACATTTTCCCATGTTAATCTTTTAAAATTCGCATGCTCAAGCAGTTTAATGAATCCTGCTTCCAAAGTATCTAACGAAGCAACGGGTTCTTGAGCGGAAGGATCTAGATGGCTTTGTTTTGTTACTAAAGGCAAATAATTTGAATCAGGATCAAAAAAATAGTACTCAGATTTGATCGCCTCTAAAGGCTTTGCAAACTCCATGAATAATAACGAAGATAGGGTCTCCATTAACAGCGCTAGATTCTTCTTTAACGAGACATCAAAACCGCAATCATTAAGGATCAACTTAACCAGATCACCTTTCCTAACAAGGATTGTATGCTCTAGATGGCGATGATTGCCCATTAATCAAAACCCCCAACCGTTGCAGAAATACAACAGATTTCTACCATTCTAGTCCTGCGAGGCCATCATTAGGATTTTTAAGCACCTCTTCGATTAATTTATCCAAGGCGCCTTGAACTTCGCTCATTCTTTCAGGCCTTGATGTAGCTTGAAATGAAAGACATCGATTCACAAGGTCTGCAAGAGTCTTATTAATCGGTGGCATGAGGGCTTCCACGGGTTTGAACTGCTTTTGCCAAGACTTCAATTCAATCGGTTTATTTTCTTCATTTAAAGATGGGGGAGGCAACTTACTAGTTATCATCTTGTACATAGCAGCACCGAGCGAATAAATATCCGTTCGTTCGTTAACCATTTTGTGTTTGGCCTGTTCAGGAGCCATATATTCAGGAGTTCCTTGAATCCGGTCTTTAGGTTCATCGCGAATCCAAGAGAGCCCGAAATCAATGACTTTGACAGTACCATCTTTGCCAAGCATGATATTATTTGGTTTGATATCAGCGTGAAAGACGCCTTTTTTGTGCATATGAACAAGTGCTGAAGCAACTTGTTCAAAAACCTGCATGATGCGTACGGGAGAAAGTCTGGGTGCTTCGTCAATGGTTTTTCCATCAACAAATTCAATGAGCATATGCATTTTTTTAAGTCGGAACATCCAATCTTTAACAGGTTCAAGTGCATAGATTTTTATGAGGTTAGGATGGTCAAACAATTGCGCCACCTTAAATTCATGCTCTGCCTGTTCCTTAAATTTCATATCTTCTGGAGATTCCAGAGGCACAACTTTGAGTGCAAAATTTTCAGCAGTTTTAGTCATGCGGATTTGAAGTATCGCACTTTGTGCACCATTCCCCAACGGGCCAACAACCGAAAACTTTTCTATCTTCATCTTTCTTCCCTTTTAGACACAAATTATTCCTTACATATTACTGTCTTTAAGACTCTTCTCAACATCTGAACTTCTTTTTATTGCGAAATAACTGTTTCTTTAATTTAGAAACAATGATAAGCCGTACTTACTATTTGCTTGCAATAAAGCCAAATGACTCAACCAACGAAATTCAATGCTGATAGATCCTCTACAAAATTAGGAGCAATGGCAGGATTTTATTCCAGAAATCCTGAATCAATCAGTCAGATTTCAAGATACATTGAAGCAGGGAACCTTTATATTAATAGAAAGATTACCGGTGCGATGGTTCACAGGCAACCCTTTGGCGGTTACAAGTTAAGCGGAGTAGGCTCCAAAGCAGGTGGCACCGATTATTTGTTGCAATTTGTCCTTCCAAGGACTATTACAGAAAACACACTCCGGCGAGGCTTTGCTCCCGGTGTGCCCACCCGAGGCTTTGACCTTGATATTTCTTAGTCCCCAAGTGAATAGGTAACACCATGATGATTCGAAATGTTTTTGCTTTATCTTTCGTACTTTTTATTGGTATCGCAGCAGCGTATCCACCAGAAGAAATTAAAGCCCATAACGCCCTAGTTTATTCGGTGGCCTTCAGTCCTGATGGAAAAACCCTTGCAACTGCGGGATTTGATAACAGCGTGAAACTATGGGACTACGCAACCGGTAAAGAAATCCGCACTATTTCAGGGCATACGGGCCCTGTTTACGCAGTTGCTTTCAGCAAAGACGGGAAAACCCTTTATTCTTCAAGCCTTGACACAACCATCAAAGCTTGGAATACCGTAGATGGGAAAATGACTCAGGAACTTAAAGGCCATACTGGAATTGTTGATGGGTGCGCTATCAGTCCCGATGGCAAAACTTTAGCTTCTTGCAGTTCTGATAAATCAGTCAAACTTTGGAACTTAGCAGATGGAAAAGAATTAAAAACTTTAGGTTCACACGCCAACTCTGTTTACAGTGTCGCCTTTTCCCCCGATGGAAAATCTTTGGCTTCTGCAAGTGCAGACATGACCATAAAAATTTGGGACATAGCATCACAAAAAGAAACCAAATCGTTGAAGGGACCCACCGCTGCGATAACAGGCGTTGCCTTTACAGACAACAATACTCTTGTTTCAATCGGGCAGGATCGCTTCGTCAGGATTTGGAATGTACAAGCCGGAACAGAAACAAAGAAAATGGGCCCCACACCAGATGATCTTTACGGTTTGGCCCTCTCTAAAGATATTAAAAGCTTGGCTACAAGCGGATATGGTGGGAATGTAGCAATATGGAATCTGGCGGATGGGAAAGCAAGTTTCAACAAGAAGCTTAAGTTATTCGGGGCGTATTGTGTGGCCTATTCTCCTGATGAAAAACATCTGATTACAGGACATGACTCAAACTTTTTGTTGATCACACCCATCAAGTAAGAGCTATCTTTTTACTTGTTATCACCGGAAGGATTTGAAAAAGGCGAGTTACCCGCTTTTTGTGAAACCAACAAAGGATCCGAAATCCCCGGGTCCTTTGGTAGATTGGTGACTCCTGTTCCTTTACATCCTAAAACAAATAAAGAGATCAAAACACCAGCAAAAACAGGGAAAAGCATTCTCATGTAGATTTTCATAGCAACCTCGCAATCGAACTACCATGCGGTAAAACTTTACAAATAAATCTACAACAAGAAATCAACTCAAGGAGCAAATCCTTAAGTACATTCAAGAATTTTTACAATGTTTTCGACTGATTAAAAGCAAGTATGATAGATGTGACGATTTTAACGAGGCAATAATCTGATTTCAAGAAACACCTCAGCGAGGCACTTACAAATCTTCGCTTAAATGAGCCAGAGCTTCTCTTGCATGAATTGCAACATCCGTGTCTGCTGAATCCGCCAACTGATCTAGTTCAGGCCACAGTAAGGATATCCCTTGTGTGGAAATGGTATGAATGGTTTGGTGAACAGTTAAAGGATCATCGCTAAGAAGATTTTTTGCAAGCGATTGCAGAGATTTTCGTTCACCTAATCTGGCAAGGGCAGCGGTGGCAGCAAAACTGATTTCTAGTTTTGATTCGTTACGCATTTTATGAAGGGTTTTTAGGACCTCCAACCGGTTTACTGGTTCCCACCAACCCAGGCTAGTCAATGCCTCTTGAACAACACCGGCAACACCACAGTTAGCAAGCTCTATCAAACAATTTTCCGCTTCGATCCCCGGATGATGGCGCAGGCACTTGGCAAGAGCGATTTTCTCCATGTTTTTGGACTTGGCGCTACTATAAAACCAACTGAAATTTTTGAAGCGATATGCAGATTTATAAGTGGTTACAAGAGCCTGCCCTTTGTTTGTTTTTTCAAATGCGAACAATTCCCAAACAAAAGATTTGTAAGGATAACCTGGGTCTGCAAGCCATTCCCATGCAGAAACAGGAGGCGCACACTTTAACGAATAGAGTGCACGCAAAACTTCGAGGTGTTCTCCCCAGGAAGATTTTTCAAGCTGATGTACTAATGCTATTTGGGCATTAGAGAGATAAGATTTAATCGACAACTCAAGTGAATCCAAACGTGAAATCTGCCAGCGGAAATCTTCTGGGTTTTGAAGTTCCTGCTCTAAAATCTCATTCATGCCGTGATAACGCTTTAAAAACTTGATCCCATTTTGAAAAAGAACAACTAACGCTGCACAGTTGTACTGAATCCGATTATCCCACACGAGTTCATAAAGGCTGCCAATTTTTGCCTCTGCAAAAACCTCAAGCGAGATCCCTGATTGCAATCCATCCATCGCCATCGATAAGACCACTACTGCAAGATTTCTTTCTTGCGGTATGGGCGATTTTAGCAATTCAGGGAAAGAATCAAAGCTGACGATCTCTGCGGCAAATAAAGGGGCAATCGCCAATTCCCTACGCTGGCAAAGGTAAGTAACAATTTCGGGAAGAATTTTGTCCCGGTTCACCTGCCTAAGAGCGTTGGTGATATCAATTGCGTACCATAAATCTTCGAGAGGATCTTTGGAGTGGGTTTTGCCAAACGATTTTTGCAGGATTTCAAAAGACTGATTCGTGCCCAATTCCAATAAGGAACGCACCACAACAACATAATCTAAACCGGGTCGAAGCATGGCCTCAACCTGCATGACCATGCCATTTTCTAGGTAATTACTAATCTTATTCTTAGTTTTGTCCATCAGCCAAACGGGAAGATCCTGGCCTTGATAAATCTCGAGATGTTGCCGGGAAACAGGAGAAAGGCCTGTTACTTTCTGATTTTCACCATTACTGCGAAAGTTTAACACCAAAAAAAACAAAACAGCAACTACCAGAAACAGAATTATCATGATTAACATTGGATCCATGATGTTCTCCTGCTTAAGGTTTGATGCTACCTTTGTAAAAGTTATTCCGGTCTTATATTCCCATTTCCTATGATAACATATTTATAGGAGGTTAGTTCATTTAATCCGCAAGGGCCCCGAGCATGGTACTTATCTGTGCTAATACCAATCTCAGCCCCCAACCCGATTTGGCCTCCATCATTAAACCTTGAACTAGCGTTAACAATTACTGCTGCAGAATCAATTTCGCGTATAAATTGCTGGGAAGCGGCCAAATTTGAAGTAATAATTACATCGGTATGCTTTGAACCATACTTATTAATATGCTGTATTGCATCATCTATATCAGCGACAATTTTCACAGAAATAATCAGGTCAAGGAATTCTTCTAAAAAATCCTGTTCAGAAGCTTTTTTTAATTCTGACACGATGGAACAACTTAATGCGCATCCCCGCACTTCCACCCCATGTGCAATCAAAGCCTTATGGAGAACAGGTAAAGCGAGCTGTGCAATATTTTTATCGATGAGTAGGCTTTCAACTGCATTGCAAACTCCCGGCCTTTGGCATTTCGAATTCACCAGTATCTTTGCTGCCATTTCCAGATCCGCACTACCTTCAACATAAACATGACAGTTCCCATCAAAGTGTTTCATAACGGGCATAGTTGCTTCAAGAGAAACACGCTTAATAAGTTCTTTCCCACCTCGTGGGATAACTAGGTCGATGAGATCAGATTTAAGCAATAGTTCGCCTACTACTTCCCGATCAGGAATTTGAACAAGCTGAATGGCATCAACTGGAAGGCCAGAGTTTAAAAGCTCTGACCGAAGGATTTCAACCAGAATCTTATTTGTGTTTAATGCCTCTTTGCCTCCGCGTAAGATAATCGCATTTCCACTTTTAAAACTCAGCGCAGCAGCATCGGAGGTAACATTAGGCCTCGACTCATAAATAAAAAACAATACGCCCAATGGAACTCCGACTTTGAGGACCTGCAACCCATTAGGGCGGAACCCACCTTCTAAAACCCTTCCAATGGGATCTTTGAGAGTGGCAATTTCAACCATAGAATTAGCCATATCGGCTAATCTTTTGGGAGTAATAGTGAGCCGATCCATTTGAGAAACACTGAGTGCAAATTTCTTAGCATTAGATAGATCAAGCTGGTTAGCGTCTTGGATGCTATTAGAAGCATTTAACAAGCGAGTAGAGGCTGCCAAAAGCCAATCATTCTTGCGCTGAGTACTTAAACTAGCAAGCTGGGCAGCGACATTTTTGGCTTTTAAAGCAATATCCTGAGAGTACGATTTAATATCCATCAAATGATTCCACCTAAAATATTCATCAGGGCGCAGCACCTAAAGGGCCGCTAGTTTTCTTCGCAGCTTCCAATGGTATTAATTCTATGGTTCTTTCCCTTGCAATCTCTTCTAGCAACAAAAATTCTCGAGGAAGTTGCAATTTAACAGACTCTACATTCAGACCAGGAGTGCCTGGCCTGGCTGTAAGATCGATGTAGGCAAGGATCTTGGGAAGATCATTTAAAACCGGGCCTTGGATTTTAATATCGATTTTTGCAGATCTTTCGTCAGTAAATCGTGGTTTGAAAGCAAAATTCGAGGGACAAAGAAAACGAATGGAAACATCTGAAATCTCATATATTTTTTTGGGCTCAGGAATCGATCTCACTAAAACTTTACTAGGCAAAACCTTAACAGGCTTTCCTTCTAATTCATCCACCACTGCAACCCGAACCGACTGCGAAATATTGTTTTGAAAACCCATAGGGCCGAAAGGAATAGCAGTGAAATGCGTGGGTATACTTCTTGTCCGCTCCAATATTTCGACCGGGCCCTTGACTAATACCGAAGCAGGCTCGATTAAAATCTGACTTAATACCGAACCTTCCATGCCACTCTCTAACCGCACCGGAATTAATTTCTCTCCCAACCGATACACCGTTACAGGGATTTTATTTTTCCCATCGACCAGCCTTGCCCTTACTCCCTGTGGAACCGGGATATCGCTTTCGGCAATTACAACATTATCGCCAAACTTGAATTCCCCCAAGCGCTCTTCCGTAACACTATATTCAATTTTTGAAACACATTCATCATGCTCAAGTGCCCTGCGAAATTCTCGGATTTTTAAAGGGGCCCCTGAAAAAGAAACATGAACTTTCATGTTCGAAACAACATCTAGCATGAAATGATCTTGCTGCAGTGGATTCAAGGAAACCACAACGGGTATGGTTACATTGTCGATAATTTCCTGATCTCGGTTACTGCCATATAACCATGCCATAAGAGCCAAAGCAAAGGCGACGGCTAAAGAACTAAAGCGATCGACCCATTTAAACTTCAACCAATTAGAGAAAACTTTATAGTCCATATATTACCCCTCAAGACTAATCAAGCAACTCGGTCTGATTCTTGATTTTCAGGAATCGTTGCTTTGGTTGGACGAACATGGGAAGAATTAGATTCAAGCAGTTCCGCCAGCCTTCTTGAAAGATTTTCTCTTGGAACAACCTCCAATTTTCCTGCTGAGGCCAGAGTGATTCTGCCTGTTTCTTCGCTAACAACCAGCAAGATAGCATCTGTTTCTTCACTAGTACCCAAGGCAGCCCGGTGCCTCATCCCATGCAGATTTTTTGAACTCACTTCAATGGGAGACAAAGGCAACTGACACCCAGCGGCAACAATTCTCCCATTGCTTACAATCATTGCGCCATCATGAAGAGGGCTTTGCTTTTGAAAAATGGCCCGGATTAAAAGGGGAGAAACTTCGGCATCAACGCGCGTGCCTGTTTCAACATAAACCGTAAGTGGAATTTCCCGTTCGACGGCAATCAACGCGCCAACAAATTGCCCTGCAAGAACTTCTGCAGCATCGGAAAGTTTATCAACAATCGGTCGTTTGCTAGAAGAAGTGATGGCATACAACACGCCATATTTTCCCAACCACATCAACCCGCGCCTTAATTCGGGCTGAAAAATAACAAGCAAAGCAAGAAGCATGGTAGCGAGAAGATAATCAAGAATTCTACCTACAACGGTAAGGTTGAAAATGCTGACAAGAATTTGGGCAGAAAGAAAGATACCAACCACAACCAACCCAAAGGCACGCACAACTCCCATGCCTCGACTCCGCCCCAAGAACTGTAATAGGAAGAAAATAGCAACAGCAAGGATTGCAATTTGAACTACAGCCCTTGCGTCGAGCATTTCCCATGTGTGAAGTATTCTTTCATACAAAATAAACTGCCCCCAAGCTAAATAATTAAAGCACCAGATTTCGTTTCATCGTAAAAGATTGCAACGCTTTTATGGTAGTCACTAGGTCTTTCGCAGCAATTACATCATGCACTCTAAAAATCTGTGCAGAATCATGCAACAAGGAATAAGACAATACCGCCAGCGTTCCCGCCAGCCTTTCGTCCATTTTCCTTCCTAATAAAGTCTGCAGAAACTTTTTGCGAGAAACTCCCAGACAAATAGGCAATCCAATTTTTCTTAATGAATCAAACCCAGTTATCAGTTCAAGATTATGATCATAAGTTTTCCCAAATCCTATACCCGGATCAATGCTTACCGACAACGGATCAACTCCTGCACTGACCATTATCTGATATCGATGATTCAAAAAACTTGAAACTTCTGAAACAACATCATCATAAGATGGGTTTTGCTGCATGTTCTCAGGTGTACCCTTGATATGCATGATAACCCAACCACAAGCCCTCTTCGCTGCCAGCTCCAACATTGCAGGATCAAAAGTAAGCGCACTAATATCGTTGATAATATGAGCGCCAAGATCTAGCGCTGCCGCTGCCACCTTACTTTTAGTCGTATCAATTGAAATGCAGGCTTTAAGCCTGCCTGCCAACTTTTCAATTACAGGAAGAACCCTAGCTTTTTCATCGTCAAGAGAAACAGGAATGGCCCCAGGCCTAGTGGATTCTCCACCTATATCAATTATATCAGCGCCCTGATCTTCCATACGCAATGCATGATCAACGGCTGAGGTAATGGCAAGATGCTCACCGCCATCAGAAAAACTATCGGGTGTAACATTAAGAATGCCCATGATTAAAGGGCGTTCTGTTAGATCAAATAATTTATCTTTAACTTTCCAAAACATTCGAAGACTCCATTACCAAGGAATCTCCATCATAGCGACAATTTGAGTTGCGAGAACATCAACATTCGTTTTTCTAGCAGAGGTAATTGATTGTCCAAGTTCAGGAATAAAACTAGTCAGCGAAGTTACAAGTACAGGAGTCGTATCAGGCTGAACATTAGGATTGCCCCCAAGCGCCACTGGAGTACCCTTGTTCAAATCCGCCTTGGGTCGGGAAAGAATATCACCCGTACGAAGGTCTTTCCAAACAATTTGAACCGCAAGGTTTGTTTCAGCTTCTCGAATTTCATTAAGCTGATTGCGATTGATGATGTTCTTTGAGAAATTGACAATATTTCCGGTCAATTCCGTATCTGCAGGGGTATTGCCATTAACCACCTTGTATGGAGTTTTGGATTCTATTTCCCGAATGACCGCAAGAGTCAGCTCATTTTCGAGGCCCTGCCCTGCGCCACCACCCGGCGTAAAGGTGTTATTTTTAAACAAAGGAACTCGAACCGTGCGAATGTTGGAATCAAAATTTGTTTTGGTGGTGTATCTAAAGATTTTCAAATGCCCATCTTGCATGCAAGCAGGGCAAACAAACCCTATCAAACTGGCAAACAACACCATTAGAAAAGATTTTGATCCACATGCTGAATTTGGCTTTTTCATTGGTAACACCATTAATCCAGAGGTTTAGGCATAGGAACCGACTTGGCATCCTTAACAGGCTTGGCATCCGGATGAGGTGGAAGCCCTTGCTGAGTTTGCACAGGCGCTGGGCCTTCCTCAACCGATCTATCAAGGGGTTTTGGTGCAGGAGCAACTTCGGGGACCAAAGGTGCCTGCTCTCTTGGCTGATCTGGGCCACCGGGAAGATAACCGTGCTCTTTCTCTGCCTTGGTTTTCAACTCTGCCATTCGTTTATCTGAATCTTCTGCAAACTTGGTATTGGGGTATCTCCGACGCACCAACTCGTAATAGAAGTATGCGGAACCAGGATGCCCTGTGCGCTTATAAAACTCTGCCATCTTGAAATCTTTTTCAGCCTGCTGGAAAGTGATACCAACTAACTGCCTGGAAAGAAAATCCTTTTTCTTCTCTGCTAGTACAGGAAAATTCTGCAAAGCTGAATGAACCATCTGTCTCGCTTCAGCAACTTTACGACCATCGTAATCCGAACCACCAGTGCTCATGTGTTTCGAAATAATCGCAAGTTCAACAGCTTGCGGCGCAAGTTCACTATTAGAATGCCTCTCAACAAGTTGTGTAAAATAATGATCCGCCTCGCGATAATCTTCATTAAAGAATTTAACGCTACCCGCAAGGAAAAGTGCTTTATCAGCTAGTGGGCCACTAATATCGTTCCAACGAACTTGCTCTAATTTTTCGATCGCCCGACCTTCTCGATCGATCAAAGGCTTAGTTTTATCAAAGCTAAGGAACCTTGGAGTAACAAACCACCGTTTTCCATCGCGATATTCTTTGGTTTCGCGCATTTGTTCACGAGTATCATCGAGCCAATAGTTAGCGATATCATACATATGCTGAACAGCTTGCTCTCTAAAAGCAGTGCGTTCAAAGTTTTTCAACAATTTAACATAGGTGTCCGCAGCTTTAGGATAATAGCCCTGAAGTCGCAAACATTCCGCTTCGTAGTAAGTACCTTCTTCAGCAGTAAGCGGATTTTTTTTATCATCTGCAAGCCTGTGAAATATTTTCTCAGCCTTACTGTATTCTTTGTTTCTGAAAAGCTCCTTAGCACCCGCAAGCTTGCCCTCGGGGCTAGCAGGATCAACGGGCTTATCTAAAACCCCGCCATCCGCACCAAGTACAAAACTTTCTTTCGGTGGCGGAGGTGCGCTGGGTAATCCAATCAAAGGAATCCCATCTGTTACGCAGCCAGTAGTGGCAAGTAAGAAGAAACCTGGGAAAAGTAATCCAGCTAATTTGGACATGAACATGCTCTTAGAAGGTTCAATTTTTTTGAGTAAATTTAAATACATCCTGCCTCCAGGTAGGTAAGCAGTTTCGGCCTTCTGCCCATTAAATAAGTAATGTAACGGCCGAAAATCTTCCTGATTTCTTTTCTGATTTGCAAAGGAATGATTTGCAGGTTTTCCATTGAAACACCTTCCAAAGAAAGAAGAACCTGCAAGCTTTCGCTTGAGATTTTGAAAGAAGTCCTGTCTGCAAGAGAACAACTTCGACATTTTACGCCGCCTCCAGCAGGACTAAAAACTTTATGAACTTCATTAACCGCTCCAGAACAGCCCGTACACATTTTTAACTCAGGACGGAAGCCCAATTCTACTAGCAAAATAAATTCAAACCGAAATAGTACCGCAGCTATTCTCCCTTGCCTCTCGTCCTGGTCTGCATATTCTTTGCCATCCCCCAACTCGCTCCAATTAGTCAATGCAAGCAATGCTTGCTCAAAAATCACAGGGTTCGGATCGTAATCCTCAGTCCACTCGGATAACAGTTCCGCAAGGTAATAAGAAGCGTGCAAAGCATTCAGATCTTTTCTTAATCCAGAAAACCCATGCAGAACCTGCGCCTCAGTAAGAAGATCTAACGAACCAGATGTTTTGCGGAGAAGCACAATATTGCAGTGGGTAAGCAAGTCAAGCGCATTCTCAAAGGAAGATTTGAGCCTTCTGCCACCTTTAGCCAAAGCCCTTACTTTTCCAAATCTTTTTGTCCACAATGTGGAAATGCGACTGGTTTCACTCCAATCGATCGTTCGTAAAACCAATGATTCCGTCTTTTCGAGAGACAAAAAGACCTCAATAGTTATTGTAAAGGGGCAATATCAGGCAAACCCAATCTTGAAAGGTAGAACCTTTCTCTCTTACGCATATTTTTCCTTGATACAGGGTCCATATCATCGAACCCACACAAGTGAAGTAATCCATGTATCAAATAAAGTGTCAGTTCATGCTGAAGAAGATGCCCGGCCTTTTTTGCATGCCTGCGAGCTACGCCAACCCCTATCAGAATCTCACCCATCATTTTGTTTTTTTCTTCATCTAGGGGAAAAGTAATCACATCAGTTGGCTCATCGTGATCCAAAAACTTTTTGTTTGCAGCGTGAATCCCTTTGTCATCAAGCAAAGCTACACTGATCAAGGCACTTTTAATTCCCTCTTTCAAAAGAACTTCTTTGCCTACCTCTATGATTTTCTTGTTTGTAAAAACAGATATTTTGACCTGCCTGGCGATGACAATCTCCAGCATAGTTTTTCCCGTTAAGAATGAAATGGATTAGTTATGAATTATCATACCAAGGATTCTTCTGCTTCCAGCCCCAACGAGACTTCACCGGTTCTTTCGTTCACATGCGCTGTTGCAGAAAAAAGAGAAACTTGTTTCATTTCAATTTCTTGCGCCAACCTCAAATAATCTTCTGCACCATTGCACGAAGGTGCGTAGGAAAAAATTGATTTCCCATAACTGGGGCACTCAGCAAGTTTGATGTTGCGCCTGATCTTAGTTTGAAAGATTTTGGCATTAGCCCAAGGGACATTTTGCCCCTGACTCTTTTCAAGAAACTCGTGCAAATCTGTAACAACTTCCTGACCCAACTTAGTATTCGCTTCATATAAGGTAACAATCACACCTAAAACTTTTACCGCTGAATTCAACCTTCGAGCCACCAATCCTGTGGTTTCAAACAATTTCCCCAA
The DNA here is from genome assembly GCA_003671255.1 of Planctomycetota bacterium. GTDB lineage: Bacteria > Planctomycetota > Planctomycetia > Gemmatales > Gemmataceae > UBA969. The sequence continues at coordinate 43,142 of QWPF01000004.1, forward strand.
GCCATGCAATGCGAAGTAATGAGGTTGCAAAGGAATTAATATTTCATGAACGCAAGCAAGTGCGTTAAGGCTTAAGATGCCCAACGAAGGGGCACAATCAATCACTATATAATCAAAATCTTCATTATCATTATCAAGCGCATCCCGCAAAAGGAGCTCTCTACCAACAACCCCTGCGAGTTCGACCTCAGCAGCAGCAAGATTAATATCCGAGGGAACAAGAAAAAGATTTTTGTCAATTTGAAGCCTAACTTGCCCAATAGGCTTGGACTGAACCAAAACATCATAAATGGAAGTAACACCTAGGGAAACCCCCAGATGAGCACTCGCATGGGCTTGGGGATCGAGATCAATCAGGCAAACTTTTTTACCCATGCCAGCTAAAGCTGCAGCTAAATTTACCGCGGTGGTGGTTTTTCCCACTCCGCCCTTTTGATTTAGTATCGCTATTTTGCGCATTTTTAACTCTGCTTTCTTAAAAACAAATCCCGTTAAGATGGTGCCTATAACCACTCCTTTCATTTTTGAAAACCCCAAGCATGGTAAATAGGCTTGTCAAAACCATTACAATCGGCACATTTTAACAAATTAGATAAACTGGCATGTTTGTTTAAAGCGTTATAAAGATCAAATATGCCGATAACAATAAATAGGTATTGGACTATGAACATTTTAACCGGTTACTTATACTCCGCCCGCTTAAGGGTCGGTTTTAAGTTCCTGAGGAGGGAGCCTCGTGGCGGCAGACCAGTCCACAGATCTGGTCGTAGAAACCTACAAGTTGACCAAGATCTACCAAAACAAACAGATAGCATTAAACGATGTGTGCCTTCGCATCGAACGGGGCACCGTACTTGGTTTACTTGGTTCCAACGGCGCAGGTAAAACCACTTTGCTCAGGCTAATTATTGGCTTGCACAGGCCAACTGCTGGTTGGGTTAATGTTTTTGATAAGAACATGACTCCAAACTCTGCTCAACTACGCAGAAAAATTGGCTACATCCCTACCAATCCTCAGTTTCCTAAGGGTATGACTCCAATAACTTACCTTGATTACATGGCAAGATTATTCGGTCTGCCTGAAGATGTTCGTAAACCCAGGCTTGCATCATTAATTCGAGCAGTGGATTTATTAGGGGCATCAGGCAATCCTATTTCCGGTTTTTCAAATGGCATGACCGCAAGGCTTGCTGTAGCTGCAAGTCTTATCAATGAACCAGACCTACTAATTTGGGATGAGCCAACCCACGGACTAGATCCAGAAGCCCGCAGAAGCATGCTGGAATTAATCAAGTCTCTTAGTAAAGAAAAAACATTGATCGTTTCCTCGCACAACCTCAGCGACATTGATGAAGTTTGCGACCATGCTGCAGTATTGAGCCATGGGCAGCTCATTTTCTACGGATCTCTTCAAGACCTTAAAGGCAGGATGCGCAAAAACCATTATGAACTTGATCTCGAAGGAGATCAGAAATCCATCACCAAAGCTGTGCAAACTATTAAAACTCTTAATGAATTTAAGACTGTTTCCCTTAAGCAAAAAAAGCTGGAAATATACCTTAATGATGATGTGGTTGCATCCACTGCATTGGCAAACCTTTTTATGACTTTGACTGATAGCAAAATAAATTTGTTAAGCATCAAGAGTATAGGGCAGCAGACAGAAGAAGCATTCCTCGACCTTGTGGAACAGGAAGAATCCCGCGGATTTGCAAGAATTTACAAGCAGGAAGCTGCCTGATTGCAGGAAGTTCGAAAGAGAACATGACCCATGAGCACTGGCACACTAAAAGCTGATCAATACAGGAAATGGCTGCCCTACTGGGCCGTTTTCCAAACCGACATGCAACAAACTGTTCACACCTGGATTTACCGGTTATGGCTGCTCGCTTCGATTTTAATTCTTGCGGGCTTCTTCACTTATCGTTTCGGAGTTTACAAAGAAACCGGCATTATTCAGCATGGCTCACTTTTCTTTCTTCAATCGCTGCGCTGGACAATCTTGGGAAGCATGACTCTTGTGGTTGTTCTTACTACCGGATGTATTTCTTCCGAACGCGGAACTCTTGCAGACTCTGTTCTTAGTAGAGGCATAAGCAGGTATCAATATTTCTTAGGTAAATGGCACGCCCGACTTGTGACAGTAATAGGAACCTTTTTACTATTAGGTTCGATCACGATCATAGGGTGCATTTTTTTCCTGCACGAAGATCTATCACTCAAAGGATGCCTGATTGCACTTGCTGCGATTTGTGCGCTCTTATTTACAGTGGTCACATGCTGCGTAACCGTAAGCGCAATCATAAACAGTACGGTTTTGGGCATCATCACCGTATGGGTTCTTTTATACGGTGTAACCCTCGGATTAAGTTATTTCCCGAGCGTTCATTTATCTCCTGAAGTAACCATGCAGGCTTTACCCCACATGGTTAAAGGAGAATATGACATTCAAGCATTGGGACGATTGTTTATATGGACATTGGGAATATCGCTGGGCATATCAAGCTTTGGAATGCTTTGGTTTGCAAGGCGCGATATTTAAATCAACTCCAGAGAATCAACCCGGGTTCCAATTGGTTTGCAAGGTCGGGATGTTTAGGCAATACCCGAATCCTATACCCATGCTGACCACTAGAATTACATGGAATCTCGCCAGAAAAGATCCAGTCATTATGCTCCTGCTTCTCCTGTTTCATGGAAGCAAGGTGGATTTCTTGAATCTCCCAGTTTGAATCCATAGGACCATAATAAATCTGCACATCAACATCTGCAGGGCTCAACTGGCCCAAATGAACCTTGGCTTTCACATGAAACTTAGTCCCCACCTTATGAGGATCATGCTGGGGATTTGAAATCTCATGCACACCCAAATGACGCCATTGATCATGAAGACGATGACGCCATTGAGAAAGATCATCCGCACCCTGAAAGTTATTAGAAGAAAGTTTGTTGTAACGAACTGAACTAGGCCAGTAACAAACTTTAGTATACTCCGCAACCATTCTAGATGTACTGAATACCGGGGCCAAAGTACTAATGGCATTCTTCATCATCTTGATCCAACCCCTGGGCAAACCATCGGTACCGCGGTTGTAAAAGAGGGGAACGATTTCTTGTTCAAGCAGATCGTAAATCGCCCTACTTTCAACTTCATCCTGATATTCAAGATCCGAATACTCTTCTCCCGCGCCAATAGCCCAACCATTCTGCCCATTAAACCCTTCGCACCACCATCCATCAAGAATACTGAGGTTCAACCCTCCATTAACTGCAACCTTCATGCCACTAGTACCAGAGGCTTCCAAAGGCCTGCGCGGATTGTTGAGCCAAACATCAACCCCCTGCACCATGTAGCGGGCAACATTCATCTCATAATCTTCAAGAAAAACAACACGGTGCTTAAACTCTGCACGCTTGGTCATGTGAAGAATCTCAGCAATCAACTCTTTTCCACCGTTGTCTTGCGGATGTGCTTTGCCTGCAAAAAGAATCTGCACGGGCCGATCTTTATTATTAACAAGAGCAGCAAGCCTATCGATATGCTTGAAGATAAGTGCGCCACGCTTGTAGGTTGCAAACCTTCGAGCAAACCCAATGGTCAAAGCTTCGGGGTCGAGAATCTCATCTGCACGGGATATTTCAGAAGAGGTAGCAGCACGATTTTTCAACTGCATTTTCAATCTTCTACGGGCAAAGGAAACCAGCCTTTCCCTGCGTCTTTCGTGGGTTCGCCAAAGCTCAGCATCGGGAATGGAATCAATGCGTTTCCACAAAAGCTCATCATTGGGCTTCAAACCCCAACCCGCACCCAAATACCGATCATAAAGCTGAACCATATCCGGAGAAACCCAGGTACTGGTATGAACCCCATTGGTAACCGAGGTTATGGGCACTTCTTTGTCCATCAACCCATGCCAAATGTTTTTCCACATATTCCTGCTAACTTCACCATGCAACTTGCTTACGCCATTGCTTACATTCGAAAGTCGAACAGCAAGCACAGTCATGCAAAAAGTTTCAGTTGAATCGGAAGGATTTTCACGCCCAAGACCAAGAAAATCTTCCTTACTCATTCCAAAAGATGACATCAATCCATTAAAGTAATGTTCGATTTGAGCAGGCGAAAAACGATCATTCCCCGCAGGAACAGGCGTATGCGTGGTAAACACCGTACCTGCTGCCACTGCCTCTCTGGCCTTGCGAAAATCAATCTTCTTCTCGTCCATTAGGCAGCGAATTCTCTCCAAACATGAAAACGCACTATGGCCTTCATTCATGTGAAACACCGTTGGATCGATCCCCAACGCATGCAAAACCTTGGCGCCTGCCATTCCAAGAACTACTTCCTGGCGAATACGATTTTCAGTATCGCCACCATATAACCTTGCAGTAATCCCCCGATCATCAACCTGATTTTCGGGAATATTGGTATCAAGCAAAAGCAAAGGAACCCTGCCGATATTAATCTGCCAAACCTTAACAAGAACATCTCTACCAGGGAAATGAACCTTAACAACAAGAACTTGCCCAGCCTTGTCGAGCACCTGAACAGCTGGTAATCCAAAGAAGTCATTTTCTGGATAGCGCTCTTGCTGCCAGCCATCTGCATTTAAATATTGCCTGAAATACCCCTCGCGATACATCAAGCCAACACCATACAACGGAATACCAATATCGCTCGCAGCTTTTAGATGGTCGCCTGCAAGAACTCCGAGCCCGCCTGAATAAACAGGAATACTTTCATGGATGCCAAACTCAGCACTAAAATAAGCAATTCTGCAGAGATTCTTATCTTTGGAATAATTTTCCTGAAACCAAGTTGTCGCAGACATGTAACGATCAAAATCCTGTTCCACACGATCCATATGATTGAGAAAGCCTTCATCCGAAATAAGGTCTGTTGTTTGCGTTTGCGAAAGTTGATTTAAAAGGCGAACGGGGCTATGATCAACCAATTCAAATTGATCGGGATTAATTCTTCGAAAGAGTTCAACCGCTTGATGATTCCAACACCACCAAAGATTCATGGCAATTTTATGAAGTGCATTCAATCGCGCTGGAAGGCTGGGAACTACGGTGTAAAAACGAGTGGGATTTGTGCTCATAAGCCTCTCTTATTTAGGTAAACATAACAAAATAAAAAGGTACAACCTTAACTATTTGACAAACAATAAATAATTAACAACTGTCGAATAAATAAAACAACTATTATCCTTTCAACGAATATTAGATAACATATAACCAGTTTACAAGACTACATAAATAATAGAAATAATTGTTATGGTTATGAAGCTTGTCAATTGAACCTTGCGGAAATTTTTAAAAGCAAGCTTCTTTGATAAGAACGCTTGAAAGGACTCGAATAGTGCGAACACTCGTTACAGGCGGTGCTGGATTCGTAGGATCTCACCTTTGTGAAACTTTTTTGGCCATGGGCCATGAAGTTATCTGCGTTGATAACTTCATTACCGGATGCCTAGGAAATGTTGAACATCTTAGAAACAATCCGCAATTCAGTTTTATTCGCCACGATATCAGTCACCACCTAGAAATCGATGGCCCAATCGATAACATCTTGCACTTTGCTTCTCCCGCCAGCCCGGTTGATTATCTCAAACACCCCATTCCAACTCTTAAAGTTGGGTCTTTGGGCACCCACAACACCCTAGGTTTGGCAAAAGCCAAAAACTCATCCTACCTCTTGGCAAGCACCAGTGAGGTTTATGGCGACCCCGAAAGACACCCACAAAGCGAAGATTATTGGGGGAATGTTAACCCTATTGGCATTCGTGGTGTTTATGATGAAGCTAAGCGCTTTTCTGAAGCTATGGTTATGGCCTACCATCGTTACCATAACATTAACACACACATCATTCGGATATTTAATACTTATGGTAATCGCATGAGACTGGACGACGGCAGAGTGCTACCTAATTTCATGGGCCAAGCACTGAGGGGAGAACCTTTAACTGTATACGGAGATGGTTCCCAAACCAGAAGTTTTTGCCATGTTGACGATTTAGTGGAAGGCATCACAAAGCTATTGTTCAAAGATTTTCATGAGCCGGTAAATTTAGGTAACCCCAGCGAAGTAACTATACTGGAATTCGCAAAAGAAATACTTGATTTATCAGGGAGCAAAAGCCAAATCATATTTCACCCCTTGCCTCAGGATGATCCGAAGGTGCGAAAGCCCGATATATCAAGGGCAAAAAAGCTTTTAGGATGGGAGCCAAAAATACAACGAACCGCAGGGTTAACAAAAACCCTGAAGCACTTCCAAGAAAAAATCGCACGAAAGTAGAGCGATAATTCCTTGACAAGACATGGTTTCATCGTTGTTATAAGAAAAGCTGATTTAATTTTAATGATTTTGATTCTAATGGAACTAATGTCTGCTAGGCTGTGTCAAAATAATTGGTATGAAAGTTTGATGAGAATTAAGTTTCTTAAATTTCCAATCAAACTTTCAGTCTACTAAGGTTTTGCTGTTTTCAAAAGGGTTGACAAGATGCTAACGCTTATTAAGGGGATTTTCATGTCAGGGACTTTGTCACGGTTTTCTGTTATTTTACTTGTTCTTGTTGCATTTTTATTCAGCACGAATAGTTCCTATGCCTTTCAAGAAGGAGCGGCTCCTGCTGCTGAAAAGAAAGATGATGGAGAAAATAAACCTGCCCAGAATACCAGTTTATTCATGCACATTCTTAAATCTGCAGGATGGGTTTTCGGTCCACTTATTATGGCTATTTCCATTGCACTTATTGCGCTTGTTTGCCTTTTGGCGATGGAACTACGCATGGTAACATCAATTCCACCCAATTTTGTCGAAGAATTTACCGACCTTGTTAACAAAAAACAATTCAAACAAGCTTTCGACATCGCCAAAGAAGATGGATCATTCCTTGGCAGAGTGATGAGTCAAGGAATGTCTAGGCTTCAATATGGTATCGAAGATGCCAGAGAATCTGCCTACAACATGGTTGACAGCATCAAAGCCAGCAAAGAAGTATCAATCACCTATCTTTCAACTATCGGAACACTTGGGCCCCTGATTGGTTTGGTTGGAACCGTATTTGGTATGATTCTTAGCTTTATGGAACTTGGCAGGCCCGGTTCTACACCAAGGCCAGATAAACTTGCAGATGGTATTTCCCATGCACTTGTAGTTACTCTTCTTGGGATTGGGCTATCCGTACCAGCGATTTTCTTTCATGCATTTTACCGCAATCGATTAATTAAAATTTCGATGGATACTAGCTTGATCGCAGATGATCTTTTAACCCAGATGTATCACAGCACCAAAAAAGCCGCTGGGCAACCTGCCGCGCCTACAGCAGCAGGTGCAGGCGCCCCTGCAAAATAACTGCCTATAAGTAGGGCCAAAATTGAAATGGTCTTTACTAGTCATGGTTGTTTTATAGGGCAGTTAAAGACTAAGACAAAACTCAAACAGGGGTTAAAGTAGCATGAGTCATGGTGGATCTAGCGAAGGAAACATGGAACCGAACCTCACTCCGCTTTTGGATGTGGTGTTGCAGCTTCTAATGTTTTTCATGATGTGCGTTAATTTTGTTACCAACCAGGTATCCGAAGAAATTGTACTTCCAGAATCTATGTCTGCTGTGCCCATGGACAAGAATGAAGTCGATGTTTTGTTCGTTAATGTTCGGCCTTTTATACTCAAGGATTATGAATCCAAAGGTGCTACCGCTCTTCAAAAACTTACCGATAAGTTTAAAGAGGGCGACCCCTTTATCATTATCCTTGGTGAAGAACCCATGCGATTCAACGAATTTAAGTTCTGGTTAAGAAACCAATTCAACACCCTTAAACGAACAAGTAAAGATGGCAAAGTAAAAACCACAATCGTTATGCGAGCACACAAACTTACTGATTATGACCAGGTTTATCGTGTCTTGCAAATGTGCAAAGTTGAAGGTTTTAGGCAAATCAAACTCCGGGCTGTAACAAAGAGCGTGGCACAACCAATATGAGTAAGCACAAGAACGAAGAACCATCACCGGAAGTTATATTGCCCATCACTCCCATGTTGGACATGGCTTTTCAATTGCTGACATTTTTTATATTCACTTACAATCCTTCAGGGATGGAAGGTCAGTTTGATTTAAGCTTGCCTTCCGATAATGAAGCTGCTGCCAAGGAAACCAAAACACCTCCTCCTCCCCCAGATCCTGATGCTCCTCCAAAAATCGAAGCTGATGTTACAATTGTGGTGGAAGCCGTCACCGATGATATCAATCGTGGTGAAATAGCAAAAATACATATCAAACAGAATTCTGGTTCGGTCATCGTGGGAGATCTCAAAGAGCTGTTTGAAAAACTCAAACTAGCCAATGAGACTGCTACTGAAAAAGAGGTTGTTAAAATTCAGCCTGCAAGTAAGCTTAAATGGGCTAATGTTGTCATGGTAGCAGACACTTGCCGCAAAGCTGGTTTCAAAAATGTCAGTTTTGTTGAACCTCCGGGATTCAACATCAGCGTTGTTAATTAATTATTTCAGGCACGAAAGATGGCTAAGCACAACAACACTTGTAAAATCATTGCCTTGGGTTTTCTGTATCTCGTTTGTACATTTCCAACTAAAACCGCCCATGCGCAAGACATTGACACGGTCCCTTTATTTCAGCTATTTCAGCCAGAACAAAGCTATTTAGCAACCCTTTGTATTGGCTCGGGAACCACGCCAGGAATCGGTCTTTTAGGCTCTCTTTCCACTTTGGTTAGTGGGGACGATGCAGGTTTTAATATCTGGTCTTTTAGCGCACCTTTTTCTTCCAGAAGAGATAAAACCCTTCTCGCTACTTGCGGTTTAATTCTTTTACCTGCTGGTTCTGCTATGGCTGGAATTGAATCAATTAGCTTGCTAAAGATTGGCGATGAGGAAGATTTTTGGTCTTTGATTAATTCTGATGTTGTTCGACCGATTCCCGAAGAATTCCTCGAACGGGTAAAAGATGAAAAGCCTATTTACGGGGCTTCTTTTGATGACTTGGAAGCCTCTGCTTATTGCGAATTCGTGCTGATGGCTTATCAAACTTCGGCATTAGCCTTCACACAATCGGCTCGTAAAGATCTCACTTTTTCCGATCTTATGGTCAAACCCAAGACTAATCGAGGCGAGGTCGTTGAGATCAAAGGAAGACTAAGGCGCCTGAGAAAGATTGTGCCACCCGTTGCATTATACAATGTTGGTGTTTCCGAGCTTTACGAAGGCTGGGTCTTTCAGGAAATGTATGGCCCTAACCCTGTTTGTATTCTGCTGACGCAATTGCCTGACAACATTCAACCTTTTGAAAAAAATGACTACCTGATTGAATTCCAAGGCTACTTTTTCAAAAAATATCGTTACATGACAGCAAATAGTGGTAGCGAAAACCCTTGGAAAGATACCCCTTTAATAATTGGGAAAACTTTAAAAGTTACAAGAGGGTCTATCGACTCTCCCGAAGAAGGTGTTTCTTGGGCAAAAGGACTTCTGCCTTTGTTTACCGGGGTATTTTTGGTTTTCCTTTCAGGAATTATAGGACTGATTGTTTGGTTTATGCGTGGCGACCGGAAGATTACAACCCGGTTAAGAAACAGGCAAATCGAAGTTGATCCTATTTTCAAGGATTATTCGGAAAATACAGGGAACCAAATGGGTATTTCAGCGTCTAAGTTACCAGATAACGACTCTGGAAATTCAACCTTTCCAAATTACAGGATTTGATTGATTTCTCTAACCATACATGCAATAATTAATTATCAATAAAGTTTAGGAGAGTTATTCATGTCACAAAATTACATTGTTAAAGGCACAATCAAATCAACGGGGAAGCCCATTGAATCCAAGATTGTTGCTCAAAGTGAAAAAAACGCTGAAATGATCGCCCGTGACAGGGGGATCGAAGTTACCTCCGTTTGGCTCGAAGGAACTGTACCCGCGATTGCGGCCACCAAACCCGTTATGGGGTTGGCGGTATTTGCAGGCATTGGCCACGAAGCAGGCCGCGTTGAACTTTCCGAAACACTTCAAGATAACAGTGGTTATGCAAATATTATTTGGGCCATGGGGGCAGGTGTTATTAGTGCTGCAATGCACGGCTTGCTGATTCTCTTAATTATGCTTATTCCCTTTGAAAACGCTCCAGTTCAAGCTGCCAAGCTTGATGAACCAACTAAAATCGAAGAATCCGAACCAGAACCCGATCTCACAATAACAGACATCGGCAACGATATCGAAGTTCCTACGCAATACAATGTGGATCGCAAAGATGAGATGAGTGTGCCCGGCCCTGAAGATCCTTCTCAAACCGTTGGCATTCCCAATTCACCTGAAACTGTCGCTTCTAATGTTCCTCCCCCTCCAGGTTTTGGCGGTGGTACAGGCGCTGCTCCCTCTTTGGATGTTTCTGGCCTTGGCAGTAATGTTGGTTCAATTGGTGGAATGGGCGGGGTTTATGCCCCCGGTGGTATTGCAGGCCGCAGCGGTGCTACTCGTGAAAAACTTCTTAACGAAGGTGGTGGTAATGCCCTTTCCGAAGCTGCTGTTGCTCGTGGACTTAAATTTTTTGCCCTGCACCAAGCCGATGATGGGCATTGGTCACTTGATAAATACGGTGATCATTATCGAACTGCACCAATCGGAAATCCTGCTTCCAAAATAATCAAACACAATACGGGTGAAAAAGCTCAAAGTAACGATATCGCAGGAACAGGCTTTGGTTTATTACCTTTTCTAGCTGCAGGTATCACACATAAACCTTCGGGTAAAAAATCTCAGGAAGACTACAGCAAAACCGTTATGGGTGGGGTTAACTTCCTTATTAAAAAACAAGGCAAGGATGGTAATTATGGAGGTGGGCTTTACTCTCACCCCTTGGCCACCATTGCTATGTGCGAAGCTTATGGCATGACAAGCGACCCCCTTATCAAAATCTCTGCTCAAAGAGCCCTAGACTATTTGATTTATGCCCAACATGATGGTGGTGGCTGGCGCTATGGCCCCAAACAAGCAGGCGATACATCTGTTACTGGTTGGTGCACTATGGCATTAAAGAGCGGCCAAATGGCTGGCCTTAAAGTTCCTACCGAACGATACAAAATGGTTGAAAAGTATCTTGATGGTGTACACGATCCAAAATCTGGTGGCTATGGCTATACCGATCCCGGTGCAGCTCCTGCTATGACCGCTATCGGTATGCTTTGCAGGCAGTACATGGGTGTTAACCCAAGAAACCCCGGCCTTTTAAAAGGCGTGGAAATTATGAAAAAGATTCACCCCGGCGTTAGCCCTGCGAATTACAACATGTACCAAATTTACTATGCAACTCAGGTTATGCACCATATGTGTGGGGAAGCTTGGGATTTCTGGAACCTAGGCCCCGAAGTTGCTGGAGTTCGTAAAAACGGGGTTCGTGATATTTTAATTGCCAAGCAGGTTCAAGGTGCAGATCCTAAAAAGATCATGCTCTCTGGTAGCTGGGATGCTCTTGGCGCTCACGCCGATGCTGGTGGTAGGATTATGGCTACATCCATGGCTCTTCTTACCATGGAAGTTTATTACAGGCATTTGCCTTTGTACCGCCGCGAGATGGGCGGAGCGAAGTAATCTAACCCTGTCCTCCTAAATCACCAAGGGCCTGTTGGATTTTCCAACAGGCCCTTACTATTTTACCCAGCCGGCTGAATATTCCGACTTTTCGTCAAATTCGCTTTCAAGCTCATACCCCGCATTACCGATAAATAAAACAGTATATCAAACATTTATTGGCATAGATTTAACTCTATGCCGGGGGATTCGATCATGTTGCGCAAATTATGGCTTAGCTCCCTGCTTTTAGCACTTACTGGAACAACCATTGGGTTGGCTTATTCTGAAACCCCGAGCAATAATGAAATACAAAAGCCAAAAGACCGGTTTTTAACCGTAAATGAAAAAGGGAAACCTTCAATAAAATGCAAGCTTATCTTAGCTTGGACCAACAAAACCGGGCAGCAATGCTATTTAGTAGAAACTGTTGAAACGGGTGCAAAAATCACCATCGTTCAAAATCCAGCTTCCTCTAAAACACAAAATTCAACAACAAATTATCACTGGGCAAACGCCATTACTCCGCCAGCGAATTCACCTATTCCTCCTGAATATAACATCGTAAAATCTACCCCTTCACATAAAGAACCTGTAAAAGTTGAGGCAAAAACTGCGGTTAATAATTCAACCGTTGTGCCCATGCAAACTGCTATCCAAAAAAACAACCCTCCTTTGAAAATTGAAACTGCAACTATTAAAAAAGACGTTGATACTCCAAGTGGAAAACCCTTGGCGACAGAATTCATCACCATTCCCGCACCAGGCGCTGATAAAATCGTTGTCGTTCCAGAGAAAAGCAAAAAGTTCTTTGCTGCAAAAACTCCACAATCCAACACCGACAAAATAATCGTTCTTAAAGAAGAAAAAAACCTCATTGCCACCAGCACTGGGCCAGAAAAAGTTATATCCATCACTGAACTCCCCAACAAAACTCCTTTACTTGCAAAGCCAAATAATAAAACAGCGACTTCTTCGAGTTCAAGCACTCAAATAATTGCTCCTCCTGATGCAAGCAGCGTTGCTAACAAAAGTGAATCTAAAGTAGCAGAACCCTTGCCACCCAAGACGGTAAATAAAACCCCCACTGCAATAACCTCGCTTCCAAATGAAACAAAAAAACTTGAACTGGAGCAACCCAAAGCTCAAGATTGGCGTAAGTCTTGGGGCAGGATGGATTCCTCCCAGGAAAAAACCAATATCACTAAAGCTCAACCTGCTGATGCTGAACTTCCTCATGCAGATAAAACCAAACCTGATCCACTGAAAAGCGTTGACTATCTGCATCCTAAGCTAGAAGAAAAAATATCCAAAAAAGCCGTAAAAGCTGTGGGAAAAGAAAGCTCCAACAAAGAAGTTGAAGCAATTGTTTCTGGGGGCATTGCGCCAAAAACTACTGCAGAACTTGCAGAAAATTCACCACCTAAAACTACTCCCAAAATTACTCCTAGCGTTTCGCCTACAAAAACCTTAAAAAACACCCCAATAGAAACACCAACTGAAACTCTTAAAGTTACACCCAAATCAACACCCAAAACCACCCCCGTTGTTAAAGTTAAAAACAGCCCAAAAATTATTTCAGAAAGCGTTGAAACTACTTCTCCACTTCCCATCGTTGTCATCAAAGAACCCAGACAACCGAGAATCCTTCTTACCAAAAAGAATGATCCTGCCGAGCCTAAAACTCCAGATATTCTTGACCGTACCATGGGGCGAATTTTTGGGTTCTTGGAAAAGCCTAAAGCAGTTAACACAAATGAAGATAAAGCCCCTCCAGGAAACGGTTCGGTTATAGCTGCGGGCGCTCCCCCTGTTCGAATGATTCCTTTCCAACCCAATGGCCAACCCTTGGGCGCACCTCCTACTGCGCACATGTTCACTCCTCCACAAGCGCCACAACTTTTCCCCAGCAATCCTTCAAATGTTTCAGTTGGGTCTAGATACCCAACTCAAGG
>QWPF01000004.1:56699-79469 GCA_003671255.1 Planctomycetota bacterium
TTTTAATCCACCAATGCCAAAGGAAGGCGAAATGCCTGCCCAAGGATTAACCCAACCTGTAAACCCAAATACAATTGTTGCTCAAAGCGTGGGATATGGGCAATTGCCAGCAAACATGATGGCTTACATTCAACCACAATACACCGCAGCGCCTGTGGACATGGTGCTGACGGAGAATGTTCAAACTCTAAAAAATGCTAATCAACCTTCACAAAGAGAGTACGCTGCAGACCAACTTTCCAAAATCCGCGGGGTATCCATGAACCTAGCAGTTCAGGCCTTGGCAACCGCAGTTAAGGAAGATCCAGCCCCATTGGTAAGAGCAGCATGTATACGCTCGCTTACTCGCATGAAAATCAATACTATAGAAGTGTTGGAAGTAATCAACGAAAAGAAAACGGACTTGGACCCTAGAGTTCGAATGGAAGCTGATCAGGCGCTTATTCAGCTTACCTCTGGGTCAAGTGAATCTGGCAACAGAATTCACCAAACTGGTTCAAGCTATAAAAAGTGATTTTCTCGGTTACTTTCCTTTACTTTGACATGGTTCGAGTTTGCAGGAGCTCTCATGATTCCTATCGATTTAAAAGGTAAAGTGGCATTGGTTACAGGCGTGGGCGATAATGTAGGGTTTGCTTGGCATATTGCTAAAACATTACAAGCTGCAGGTGCCACTCTGTTTTTTGCAGTTCATCCAAGATTAGTGGGTATTGTTGAAAGTATCATGGAGCGTGATACTGATGCAGAAAGCCGTATTCTTCCCTATGGCCAGGGAACCATGAAAATTGAAAAGATACTTCCTTGTGATGTTGGTTTTGACACCATGGACGATGTCGACGAAAAAACCAAGAATGACAAACGCTATGCAAAGCATGGCGATTTTTCTATCAAAGGCATGATTGATACTCTTTCACAGCAGGTAAAATCTGTTGATATTCTTATTCATGCTGTTGCCTTCAGCCCTGAAATAAAAAACTCCGCTGTCAACACAACGAGAGCTGCTTACCTCACTGCTTTAAGTATTAGTGCCTATTCCTTAACTGCTCTTAGTAGGGCCGCACTTCCTTTGATGGAAAACAGGCCGGGCGGCACAAGCGTGGTTGGCCTTTCCTATATCGGTGGGGAAAGAGTCGTTCCACATTATGGTGGCGGAATGTCAACCGCAAAATCTGCTTTGCAAATTGATGCCAAGCAATTAGCAAGCAATCTCGGACCAAAAGGCGTCAGGGTTAATATTATCTCTGCTGGCCCTTATGCGTCCCGTGCTGCAAAAGCGATTGGTGATATCGGCCAAATGATCGATCATGCTACCAGTAGATCGCCTTTGCCACGCCCTATTGAAGCAGATGAAGTTGGAAACGCCACCGCCTTTTTATGCAGTCCTTTAGCCTCTGCAATCACCGGGCAGGTTCTCTATGTTGATTGTGGCTACAATGTTATGGGCGTTTAAATAACCCCTGTTTTGTTATTTAGAAAACACCATTACACCACAATGCGCTAGCGTAGGGATGACTTTAACCAAGGTCATCCCTGCTTCGTTTAGCCATGCTTGATATTCTTTTTTACTATACGCCCTGCCCTCAGTCAGGGAAAAAAGAGCAGCAGAATACAATGCGATTTCCAAGGGGCCATCAAGCTCATCGTTTAGAAATACATCATGTACTAAAAGCAATCCATCTTTGGGAAGCGCTTGAACAAGTTTGTTGATAAGGCGAATGCATTCTGGTTCATCCCAATCATGCAAAATATTAGAAAGCAAAACAACATCCACACCCATTGGGACAGGATCTGCAAACATATCTCCGGAGATATTTTTAACCCTAGATACCAATCCTGCTTGACGAACAAACTGATCAGCGACTTTCAGAACCTCGGCACCATCCCAAAGAATAGCTTTACACCCTTCGTTTTTTTCAAGCAAAGCAATCGAATAAAGTCCGCTTCCCGCTCCAACATCAAGAATCGTTTTATCACCAGAAAGAGGGAGTTTTTCTGCAAGGACAGGCGCAACATTCATGGCTCTGCCAGCAAGTGATAAAGTAAGATTCATAGCACTTTCGGTTTTATCCATTGCGGAATCGAGGCCTTCACGAAATATAAAAGCTGCACCAACGTCGGGTTTATCTGCATGGATAGGGGTAGAAACTCGAAGACGATTAACCATTTCCAGAACACCCGGGGCTTGGGCAGATAAACCAATGTAGGCAGCAATACTATGCCTTGAATCTTTTAAAAGCGTTGATTTAGCAATTTCAGAAAGGGTTAGTTTACCTTTGTTTTCCAACAACAAACCTGAAGCTTTTAGCCCTGTTATCAGAACATTCCAAGCTCGTTTTTCAAAACCTAATTTCGTCCTCAGCGTCTCTGATCCTATTTGGTCTGTGGAGATTTCTTCAAAAAGATTAAAATGCACTACCGCTGCTGTAAGCAGTTCAGTTGCATAATTCCCACGAAATAACTCAAATATGGGTGCGGGATCAATATTTGGACATACCATAGGAAATATACTTGCTGCCATTTTTATTCCTTTTTATTTTACTTATCCATCAGTCAATCAATTATTCCATCAAGCAATCAACTTGCCAACAAAAACTTCTTCTTTACAATTCTTATGTTTTGCTAGCCAATTGATCGAATTATGCCTAGATTATCTTTTATAAGTCATTGAAAGTTAGAGATGCTTGGCATTTCCTCAAATACCAAATGACACTGTTTAGCTTCTTTTCTAATGGAACTAATAATGAGCAATTCTGAACCTAAAGGCGATATCGCATTAATTGGCCTGGCTGTAATGGGCCAAAACCTAATTCTTAACATGAATGATCATGGTTACACTGTGGTTGCATACAACAGAACCACTTCCAAAGTGGACGATTTTCTTGCCAAAGAAGCCAAAGGAACCAAAGTAATTGGGGCCCATAGCATTGAAGAAATGTGCAAGCTTCTCAAAAAACCCCGCCGCGTCATGATGCTTGTCAAAGCTGGCCAAGCTGTTGACGATTTCATCGAACAAATTTTACCCCACCTTGAAAAAGGCGACATCATCATCGATGGTGGAAACTCGCTTTTTGATGATACGGTTAGGCGAACCAAATATTTGGAATCAAAGGGGATTCTATTTATTGGCACAGGCGTTTCTGGTGGCGAAGAAGGTGCCCGTCGTGGCCCTAGCATTATGCCAGGCGGCAGTCCCGAAGCTTGGGACCATGTCAAAGCTATCTTCCAAGATATTTCCGCAAAGGTTGAAGATGGAACCCCCTGCTGTGATTGGGTGGGTGAAGGTGGCGCTGGCCACTATGTTAAAATGGTCCACAATGGTATCGAATATGGTGATATGCAATTGATATGCGAGGCCTACGATATTTTGCATAAAGGTTTGGGGCTTTCTTACGATGAAATGCATAAGGTTTTTGAAGAATGGAACAAGGGCGAGCTTGATTCCTATCTAATCGAAATCACTAGGGACATCTTGAACTTTAAAGATACCGATGGGCAACCTATGGTTGAAAAAATCTTGGATGCTGCAGGCCAAAAAGGTACTGGCAAATGGACTGTAATCAACTCCCAAGAATTGGCTATGCCTGTAACGCTGATTTCTGAAGCCGTTTACGCTCGATGCGTTTCCGCATTAAAAGACGAAAGAGTTATAGCTTCAAAGGCAATCAAGGGGCCCAAGCCTAACATTTCAGGTAAGAAAGAAAAACTCATCCAAAATATTCACGACGCTCTTTATGCTTCTAAGCTTGTCAGCTATGCCCAAGGGTATATGTTGATGCAAGCTGCAGCCAAAGAATATGGCTGGAAATTAAATTACGGTGGTATTGCTCTGATGTGGAGGGGCGGTTGCATCATTCGCAGCAGATTCCTCGGAAAAATCAAAGAAGCATTCGACCGAAAGAAAAGCCTTAGCAATCTTCTGCTTGATAGTTACTTTAAAAAAGAAATGAAGCGTTCACAAAAAGGCTGGAGAAACATCGTTGCCCTAGCAATTAAAAAAGGTATTCCAGTACCAGCAATGAGCACTGCTTTATCGTTCTTTGATTCCTACAGAGCGGAACGGTTACCTGCAAATTTATTACAAGCTCAGCGAGATTATTTCGGTGCCCATACTTACGAAAGAACAGATAAACCAAGAGGTGAATTCTTCCACACCAACTGGACGGGCCGTGGAGGCGATGTTTCAAGCTCTACCTACAATGCTTAAATAAAGCTTTGTGGTTGTCTTTAATTGAAAGCGGAGCCTTATTTTTAAGGCTCCGTTTCTCTTTTTAATGGATCTTCAGGCCATGCGTGTTTTGGATACCTGCCACGCAAATCTTTTCGCACTTGTGGATAAGTGTTTTTCCAAAACCCCGCTAGATCCAAAGTTAATTGTTGCGAACGATAATTAGGGGCAAGCAACGAAATTAAAAGCGGCAGTTTCCCACCACCAAGTTTTGGCGTTTCCTTCCAACCAAATAACTCCTGAATTCTAGCCTCAAGCAATGGCGATTTACCAATCTGATACTTCAGTGGAACAACTTTCCCAGAAGGCAGCGTCAACTTCTCGGGCAGTTCTTTTTGCAAAGCGACATACTGTTCATGGGAAAGAATAGTTCTTACCGCATTAAACCAATCACCGTCCTTTACTTCTGCAAGTGTTTTTTTACCTTTACACATCCATGATAAAGGCTCCAACAAAGAATCTGAATCAACCACTGGGAAATTAATGTTTGGAAACAGTTGCCCATAAATATTAATCCGCTCCAATAATTGACCGGCAGGAGAATCCAAATCAGGTAGAACCTGTTTCAAATGGTTCATCAAACCTTGTTGTAATATTTCGCCTTTCAAATCATCTGGTGTCAAATGTGAATCTTTTTCATCCAATACCAAATCCATGTAATACAACTTTTGTACTGCAATAAGTTTTTTAAGACTAGAATCATAAAAAACCTCACGCTGGGTTCTTTTAAAAACAGGGTCCAACCAATCACCATTGATACCCGAAACCATTCTTGCAACAGATTCCTCATCACCCGATTGAATATCAACACAAACAAAAAAACCATGATCCCTTACCATGCTTTTTTTCGATTGAACAACGCCACGATTTCCAACCATAAGTGCTTTCAAACTATTTTTGTCGCGTCTTTTTGCAACCCGATCAGGAAACCCAGCTAGTATTGCGCGAAGAAAATCTTCCTCTGTTCCTGTATTTTCAAGATTTTTATCTCCACCAAATGAAGCAATCAATTGATCCCTAACCCGAAAAACATTTGCTGCCCGATCGGGAATGACATTGCTACTTTGCATCGAATTTTTGAACGATTGGTAATGTTCAAGAAGTTCAACCACATCGAGAACATCTGAACTAGAAGCACTTTGATCACGCCTAAAATTTGAGCCATCAAAAGTTTGATTAAATACGGATCTCTCTGAAAGAATAGCTATGGCAAGTGAAACTTGGCGAAGAGATTTGTTAGCCCCTTTTAACAAAATAGCAGAAAGCCTGGGATGAAGTGGAATTTCATTCATATTTAAACCAAGGGGGGTTATTTTCCCTTGGTGGATAGCCTTTAAGTTTTCCAGAAGCTTGATTCCATTATCAACCGCAAGATGATTAGGTTTTTCAAACCAAGGGAATTCTTCCCAGTTGTTTTCTCCGAACGCAAAAAGCCGTAACAAAGCTGCGGATAAATCCACCCTTTGAATTTCAGGCTTATCAAAATCTTCCCGCATAATATGGTCTTTTTCAGACCAAAGCCGGGAACAGAAACCTGGCGCTTCCCGCCCTGCCCTACCTGCTCGTTGATCCGCTGAGGCTTTAGATATACGAATTGTTTCCAGACTATTAAGCCCCAACCTACTATCAAAGAAACTCTTTTTCGCCTGCCCTGAATCAATCACCGCTCTCACACCATTTACCGTTACCGAAGTTTCTGCAACATTGGTAGACAATATCACCCTGTCTCGCGGAGCTTTTTTTAAAGATTTCTCTTGAACCTCGATGGGCAAATCGCCATGCAGAATATGTATATCTAATCCGGGAAACTGTTTTTCAAGTTGCTTTTTAGAAGAAAGTATCTCGTACATTCCCGATAAAAAAACCAGAATGTCTCCTCCGGTTTTTTGTTGGATGTTATAAACTTCTGCAGCGACTGCATCTTCGAGTTGGATATCTTTTTTAGATGTACTGTAGCTAATCTCAACGGGATACATTTTCCCCAGACTGGAAATCACCTGGCATTCATCCATGTAAGCAGAAACTTTATGGCTATCAAGAGTTGCGCTCATCACAAGGATTTTCAAATCCTGCCTGACAGTTTTTTGTAATAATCTAGCCATGCCCAACAGAAGGTCACTCTCAATACTTCGCTCATGAAATTCATCAAAAACAAGGATTTTGCAATCAGAGAGATAGGGATCAGAAGAAAGCCAATTTAAAATAATTCCTGTCGTTACAACCAAGCATTTTGTTTTACTGCAATAATTAGAATCAAATCGGATTTGATACCCGATCAAATCACCGATTTTTGAACCATGTAAATATGCAATGCGTAAAGCAGAAGCCTTTGCGGCCAACCTTCGTGGCTCAATTAAAACAATACCATCATATCCCGCCTTTAATAAACCAAGGGGAACAAGAGTTGTTTTTCCCGCTCCCGGCGGGGCATGAAGCACAGCAGAAGCACCATTGCTCAAGACTTTAATTAGCTCAGGCATAACCAAGGCAACTGGTAAAGAATCCAGCTCATTCATGCTAAAGCACCAAAAATTATTTTGTTAGAAGCATTAATGCTAGGTAGGCGGAGGGGGATTTGCCCCAAGAGAAGGAGGGGGGCTTATTTTATCCTTAAATTGCTGGAACCCTTTTTTCAAAGTATTAAGAAAGGGGGGGATTTGTGATGCAGACATGAATACCCGAGCTGACACCACACTTCTAGGATAAAAAGTTGCGATGAAATCAAACACAAAATCACTTGGGCTATGACTTATCATCACTGCGTTACTGTAGGAACCTTCCAGCATTTCATCTGCTATTTTTAATTGAGCATACAATTCATCGATTGGCAAAGGAACCGAACCAGGCGGTGGCGGTGGCAACTGAGGTGGGATACCAAATTTCGCCTGATACATTGAAAGGTTTTCTTCGAGGGCATTGCAAAAACTTAAAAGCGAAGGCGGGCTCATAACGACCCTTGCAACAACCCTTTGAGGCTGAACCATTCGTTGTAAGAAATCTAAAATGAATTCATTTTGCCCATTAAGCAACAAAGCTCCGGATGAAAAAACTCCGCTGGAAACTTTATCGGTAACCCTTGCACTTACCTGAGAGTATTTCACTTCCTGAGTAATTGTTTCGGGATCTTTGTTAGGTTCTGGATTTGGTTCCGAACTCATGAGTCACCTTTAAGAAGTTTGCCTCTGTTTACAATAATACATCAGTGAATATTATGTTTTTTTGATTAAAAACACCAGATGAACCTTAAACTTTACCTGCTTATAAGTTTCTTTTTAAAGTAGATAAGAACTTAAACAAATGGTCTGAAAGACGAAATAAATTTCTGAAAAACAGTCGAAAAGAATTTATTGGAGATAATCAGGGGGTGCGAATAAGGCTGATTATGCCAATAATTATAAAAAGAAAGGATATTAGGTTTGTAATTAAGCCAAAAATTCCCAACCTGCGAATATGAATAAAGCGGTTTGCTAAATCATTCTTTTTTACAAATCGTGCTTTTTTGCACCCTTCATTGCTTAAAAATATACATCGAACCCCAAAATAAACGCCAATTAAAGGCAATAGGCTCTTGTTTGAAGCGTTGGCAGTTTGCTCTTCCTGATATTTAAGCCACTCGTTTTGGTATTCTGCCCCAACATCTGCAAAATTCTCGCAATTTCCGGATACAATTTTCAACGGAAACCCACACGAACCGCAGCGTTCTTGATCTTTAGTTACTGAAGTATTACAGCCATAACAATGCATCGGAATTCCAAATACACCCCTGAACTCATAGAATAATTATATATAAATATGCAAGCTAATATCAGTAGGTCAAGGATCAACCCTGTTTTCATGACCTATTATTTTTAAAATAAGTTGTCTTGGAGTAAGGCTTACAACTGAAACACCTGGTTTAACCTAGCAAAGAATAATTACCATGGGTCACCGTCCAAACATTGAATCATTTCTAGAACATGCAAAAAACAACAGCATGATACCGGTATTTCGACAATTGACGGGAGACACCCTCACGCCCGTAAGCGCTTACTGCAAATTATCTCCTGATAAATGGTCTTTTCTGTTTGAAAGTGTTGTAGGGGGAGAAAAAGTAGGCCGCTATAGCTTCTTAGGAACCGATCCTTTCTTAAGATTCAGCGTAAAAAAGAAAACCGTCACAATTGAAACACGAAACCCACACCACGCTGGGACTTTTATTAAAAATATTTCAGAACATGATGATCCTATATCGCTTTTACAAGAATACATTAACAAATATCGTTCGCCACATATTGCAGGATTACCTCGATTTTGTGGAGGTGCAGTTGGATTTACTGGTTACGACACAGTTAGATATGTTGAAAACCTGCCAAATATCCCCAAAGATGACAGAAATCTACCAGATTTATGTTTTGGATTTTATGATCACATGGTGATTTTTGACCACATAAATAAAACCATCGCAGTAGTGGTACATGCCCACATAACAGAAAATGATAAAGAAGATTCCTACAAAATTGCATGCAACAAAATCGATGCAATCGTTCATCAACTTCAAAACAATCAATGCACATTAAAAATCACAGATATACAACCAGATGGCATAGTATCCCAACCTTACAAATCAAATTTCACCCAAGAATCATTTGAAAAAGCTGTGGTTAAATGCAAGGAGTACATTAATGCAGGCGATATTTTCCAAATCGTATTAAGCCAGCGCCTTGAAACCGAAACCAAAGCCAAACCTTTCGACATCTACCGCACTCTCAGAGTTGTAAATCCAAGCCCGTTCCTTTTCTTTCTTCGATTTGATGACCTCTGCCTCATAGGAAGTTCACCTGAAATAATGGTACGGGTGGAAGAGCGCCATGTAACCATTCGACCGCTTGCAGGCACAAGACCCCGAGGGAAAACCGAA
Organism: Planctomycetota bacterium; assembly: GCA_003671255.1. GTDB lineage: Bacteria > Planctomycetota > Planctomycetia > Gemmatales > Gemmataceae > UBA969. Next base: position 65,822 of record QWPF01000004.1, read on the forward strand.
GAGGAAGACAAAGTTCTTGCACAAGAACTTGTATCAGATCCCAAAGAAAGAGCAGAGCACATCATGCTTGTAGATTTGGGAAGAAATGATGTAGGCAGAATCGCGGATTTCGGAACTGTAAAAATATCGGATGTTATGACCGTTGAAAAATATAGCCATGTAATGCATTTGTGTAGCACGGTGGAAGGTACATTAAAAAAAGAGATGACTGCACTAGATGCATTAAAGTCATGTCTACCTGCAGGAACACTAAGTGGCGCCCCCAAAGTAAGGGCAATGGAAATCATCGACGAATTGGAACCACACAAAAGAGGGCCCTATGGCGGCGCAGTTGGGTACATTGATTTTTCAGGGAATATGGACACATGCATAGCGCTACGAACAATGGTTTTAGTAGGTCAAAAAGCATACTTACAAGCAGGAGCTGGAGTCGTCGCAGACAGTGAACCCGTAAAGGAATATGAAGAAACGCTAAATAAAGCGAAAGGATTACTACGGGCTTTGGAAATTGCAGAGAAACAACTTTAGAGCTTAAATAGAGTTGATGATTTTCTCGATTTCCTGAGGCAATGGCGAAGATTTAAACAAATAAACCGACTTGGGTATTTGCGATAGTTTCTCTTTTCCCAAATTACCTTTATCAGCTACAGCAAGTACATACTTTTGAAGTTTAAGCTTTTCCATGTCTTTAATTCTTCGTTCAACCATGGCGGTGTTCCAATTCCAAAGAATTTCAAGTCCCACAATTTTTTGATCTGTTTTTCGTTTGAGAACAAAATCTGGGATTAGTAGATCGTCTGAATAATCCAGGTCAGAAATAGTATCAGAGATATCCCACTCATCGATCCGTTTTTTAAACAACAGGATAAACATCTCGTTTTCAGGTGGTCGATACATACCAGAATCTGCGTAATGAGTAACCAAACCATCATTGCTGGTAATTTGGAATTTGCAGGGTTTCTTAGTTTTGCCCCAGAGCAATTCGGCTTCTAATTCAAATTCGGGGCACAATAAAAGAGCGGGAAGAAACAAAGCTATTTGAAACCCATATTTCTGGGTTGTTCGAAAAAGGCTCAACGGTCCATCAATCTGCAAAGTCAATCCATCTGTTTTATTTTTATCCACAGCGCACAACAATCGCTGAAACTTAAGCCATCTTGTCAACTGCCTAAGCCTAGCAGGAGGCGTTGAAGAAGGGAGTTTAACAACAATATTCATCGAATTAAGCAAAGCCCCTTGGGCAAGGGAAAGATTATACCGATGCATTAAATTTTGCGCATTAGTCTGGGGAATTGCTAGAAGCTTATTTTCAGATTCAAGATCGGAATACAACAAAGCATCGATGAGATTTGGATCAACTTCAGTTTGTTTTCCTACAAGTTCAAAAATATTTTTACGAACTTCGATATCGGAAGATAATCGTCCTTCTTGCTTAAATTGGGAAGCATATGAGAACACGAGTTCCCTTATTTTTACAGCGTCAAATTCAGCATTTTGTTCAAAACTACAGTTATCAGAAAAAACTTTTACTAATCCCGCAAACACCAAAGCATCAGGAAGTGAACCAGGATACTCATTTATTTCCTCTTCAAATACACTTCGTGATTTTCCAAGAAGTTCTTTACCCTTTGCTAAAATCCACTCTACAACCGTACCCCATCTGGAATCGGAAGGGTCAAGGTAACTGACCAGAAGTCTCCCCCTGTAGTTTTTCGCAAGCAATTTATTTCCTGTAAGCATCATGCTCCCTACGCCTTTTGCTGGTTAATTCTTCACTGGTGTTCCTGCTGATTACTTCGTAAAGAATGGCGCGTTTATCTTTGTACTTTCTTAAAATTCTGCCCAATCGCTGAACATGCTCACGCACGGTGCCAGAACCTGAAAGCACAATGCCAACGCCAGCACTAGGAACATCAACCCCCTCGTTAAGAACCTTGTTGGTAACGACAGCAAGATACTCACCCGACTTAAACTTGTCCAAGGTTTGTTTTCGTTCCTTAGCTTTGGTTTCATGGGTGACAGCGGGAATAAGAAACCTTCTCGAAATTGCATAAACCATGGCATTGTCGCCTGCAAAAATAATACAGGGGTCATTTGCATGTTTAAGAAGAAGATTCTCCAAGACATCAATTTTAGCTTTGGAATGCAGCGCTATTTTCTTTTGCAACCTGAAAGCATCATACGCTTTTTTAGCTTCCTGAAAGCGGGAACTTTCCGCAAGAAACCGCTGCCAACCACTAGGATCTCTAAGGCTGATCCCCCTTTTTACAAGGTAATCACGATACAACTTTCTTGCATTTTCATAATCAATTTTTTCATCCTCTGAAAGATCTACATGAATGATTTCTGATTCATAACTAGCCAAATAGCTACCAGCGAGTTCTCCGATTTCTTTTCGAAAAACAAACGGGCCTATCAAATGCTCAAGCATTGTTTCGTTGCCATCGGTTCTTTCTGGCGTTGCAGTGAGGCCCAACCGGAATGGTGCAATAGAACCAATTGCGATATTCGAATAAACCGAGCCAGGCAAATGATGACATTCGTCAAAAACTAGAAAGCCGAATTTATTGCCCCACTTTGCCAAATGAATATGAGCAGAATCATAGGTGGTAACGGTGACATCATGAATTTCATGAGTCCCGCCTCCCATCATCCCAACAGGAACTCCCAAGGATGCAGTAAGAACTGTATGCCATTGGTTCATCAAATCAATTGTAGGGGTAACAACCAAGGTGGGGCGCTGCATGCGAATGATAGCTAAAACTGCAAGGAATGTTTTCCCTGTGCCAGTAGGCAGAACGACAACGCCTCGGGATTTTTTGCTCCACCAAGATTCAAGAGCTTCTAATTGATAGGGAAACGGCTGACGAACATCTTTGGTCACCCATTCCTGATTTTTGTAAAGCTTAGCAGAATCTTTAAAAACAATTTTAAGAGAAACCAAGCCTTGAATAAGCGCCCTGTAATAGATGGCCTCACACCGGAAATTTTTGGTTCTTGGATCAGGCAAAAGAAAGGGAAGGCTTTGAGTTAAATCCTGAGATAAACCATTAACTACAAGAGTTCCTTCATGAAATGTAATCGTTACCAAATTTATTTCATCCATGAAAAGAATGCTCGTAAGAATTATTTTGGATTGGGGACATCCTCAACCCTTGCAAGAAAGCTAGCGAAACTGCGCCATCTTTCAGCAAAAAGATAAAAAGCAGGAACAAGAAACAAAGTTACAACAGTCGAAAACAAAATGCCACCAATAATAGCACGCGCCATGGGTGCCCTGGTTTCAGCACCAGGCCCGACACCAAATGCTGCAGGTATTGCACCCGCAATTGTTGCGATCGATGTCATAAGAATAGGCCTCAATCGAACAGGGCACGCTTTAACCAAGGCTTCCTCCACGCCCATCCCCTGCTCTCTTAATTGATTAGTGTAATCAACAAGAATAATTGAATTCTTTTTTACCAAACCCATGAGAAGAATAAATCCAATCATACTCATCATGTTTAATGTATCACCTGTCAGCCAAAGTGTGAGCAAAGCGCCGGTAACAGCAAATGGCATTGCAAGAATAACAGTGAAAGGATGGATGAACGAATTAAATTGAATTCCTAAAATCATGTAAGCAATAACAATACCCAACATCAAGGCGAACATTAGGCTAGTCATTGTTTCTTTAAGCGCACTTGCATTGCCTAATTCAACAAGAGTTACATTTTCGGGAAGCATACTAACAGCAAGTTCTTTGCATTTAGCGATAGCCTCACCTTGTGAAACACCTTCTGAAGTATTGGCAGTGATTTCAATTTTGCGTTGATGGTTATAGCGATTGATAACGGGAAGAGTTGAAACAGTTTTCAGTTCCTGCACAACATCTTCAACAGAAACAAGTTTATTTTCACCTGCTCGAAGAGTCATGAGAAGAAGATTTTCAGGTGAGGTTCGTTCTTGTTCTTGAAAACGGACACGAACATCATAACGCCTGCCTTTGTCGGTAAATCTTCCAACGCGTTCGCCACCAACAAGAAGGCTGATACTTTCAGCAAGGCGGGAAACAGGCATGCCCAATAATGCAAGTTTTTCGCGATCGGGAGTAACCTGAACTTCAGGCATACCGGGCCTATAATCCATATCTATATCGGTAAGCAAAGGGAGATTGTTTTTAGTCAAAGAGTAATTCATTGAATCAACAATTTTACGGCCGACATCAGGTAGAATTTTCCAGTCACCCTGAATCGAGAAATCGATCGGGTCACCGCGTTGAGGCGTAAAACCTTCGGTCGATTGATCTCGAACCACAACTCGTACATCTTCAACTTGCATGAGTTCTTTTCGGATTAAAGGGCCAAGTTGCTGCTGGGTCAGCAAGCGGTCAGATCGTGGAACAAGCTGAACAAAAATATCAGCTTCATTCATCAATAAGCCTGATTCGGTTGCAACTGCAGTCATAATACCCGCCACTTCATCCCGATCTGAAAGTATAGTTTCGCAGCGACCAAGCAAATTTCCAATTTCATCAATACTAGCGCCAACCGGGCAGACCACATGAACTAATAGTCTGCTTTGGTCTTCGCTAGGAACAAGTTCCTGACCTAAAATTCCAATGCCCAGAAAAAGGCCAGTTGCCAAGGCTATGAAAACCCCAAGCACGAGAACAAGATTGGTATGTTTAAGTGAGTACCCCAACAACCTAGAATAAGCAGATGTTGTAAGATTCAAAACCAAGTCGGTGGGGGTCAGAAACAATGGTTTTAAAATATAAAATTGAACTGCCCATAGCCCCAATTTAAAATAGCGTACAAACAATACAAGAACCAAAACCTCGATAACAACTTCTAAGGAAAAAGCCATCCAGGCTTGTTTTCCAGAAAGAAACTGAAAAGGGTCAAGAAAAATGGGCAAGGAATTGCCAAGGTATTTAAAGAAGAACTTGACGGGCCAACAATAAGATTCGAGCAAAGAACCGGTCGCTGCAAAAAGTTTTAAAATCAATAAAGGGATTTGAATCATAAAACTAATCAACAAAACAAGGATGATATGAATTGCGCGCGGGGCCTTTTCTTCCTCATGAGCAAGCTTAAGAAAAAAAGCACTCAGCATGGGGGTGAGGGTTAAAGCACACACGAGCGAAAGAATGACAGCCACACTAACTGTGACGCCAAACTGAAAGAAAAATCTACCTATGGTGCCCGACATGAAAGCAACGGGAAGAAAAATTGCAGCAATGGAAAAGGTGGAAGCCATGGCTGCAAAGCTAATTTCGCTTGCTCCCTGTAAGGCAGCATCGATCATTGATAAGCCTTTTTCCCTAAGCCTGTAAATATTTTCAAGCACCAAGATTGCATCATCAACTACAACACCAACAGAAAGAGAAAGGCCAAGAAGAGTCATCAAATTGATGGTAAAAGGAGGCCAACCAAAAAACTTCACCCCGTAATTGATGAAGAAGAAGGTTCCGATCAAGGATGTTGGAATGGAAAGACAAATATTCACCGTTGTGCCAATCGAGCCGAGAAACAAATAACAAACAACCCCTGTGAAAAGCACACCAAGCATTAGGGTTAGTTTTAATTCATCGATGTTTTCCCTTACAAAAACCGAGGAATCGACAGGCACATTAAGCTCAACACCAGGAGGTAACATTTTTCGCAACCGAGGCAACTCCTTCTTTACATTCTCACACAAACCCACCAAATTCCCGCCAATTGCTTTTCGAATTCCAACAGCAATTGCAGGCATGCGATTAAATCTAGCCAAGCTTCTTCGGTCTTCCATGCCATCTTCAACCACTGCAAGATCTTCAAGAAGAATATGCTGCCCATCTCTTTGCGTAACCAAAAGCTTTCGAAATTCATTTACAGAATAAGCTTCGCCCATGGTTCGAAGATTAAACTCCACCATTTTGCTTTGAATATACCCTGCAGGCATTTCTGCATGTTGTTTCAGAATTGCCTGCCTGACATCATCTGCAGCAAGATTGAAACTTGTAAGCTTATCTCGATCAACCCAGACGCGAATAGATCGTGCCTGCAATCCTGCAAATTGAACACCACCAACTTCAGCAATTGCTGCAATTTCCTGCTTAAGCTCTTTCTCCGCAAAATCACTGATTCGATGCAACGGCGCGCTGCCCGATAAAGTCAGCCACATCACAGGAAGATTATTAGGGTTAACTTTGGTGATCACTGGGGGATCTATATCGACAGGCAATCTCCGCCTGGCTGCACTCACTGCATTCTGAACATCCTGCATTGCAACATCAATGTTTCTTTCAAGCCTGAAATAAACGGTGACAAGGCTTATGCCTTCCATGCTGCGGGACATGATGTAGTCAACACCCTCAACACTAGCCACTGCATCTTCAACGACATCAGTAATATCCCCATCCATGATATCGGGCGAAGCTGCTTCTCTAGTAACCGCAATGCTAACAACGGGAAAATCAATTTCAGGAAACTGACTAACACCCAAACCTTGATAGCCGAGCCATCCGAAAATTATCATCGCAGCAGAAACCATGACAGCAAATACAGGGTTTCGAATACTTAAAGCAGGCAAACTCATGGTGTTTTCAAACCTCGATGGGCTGCAATGCAGCTTGATTAGATTGTTTGATATTAGAAGCAGGCGGAAGAACCGGTGAAGCCTTAACACCCTTGGTCAATGAGTTAAGCCAATGGTTTATTTTTTCAAGAAGGACATAAAACGAAGGAACAACAATGAGAGTAATCAAGGTTGAGAGAAAAATTCCACCAATAACACTTCTAGCAAGTGGGCCTCTGTTTTCAGCTCCAGCACCAAAGCCAAATGCAAGCGGTACAACCCCAGCAATGGTAGCAAGAGAAGTCATCATAATGGGCCTTAAGCGAACAAAACCAGCTTCCAACATTGATTCTCTGGCATTTTTGCCAGCTTCACGAAAATGATTCGCACAATCCACCAGAATGATCGAATTCTTTTTAACCAACCCGGCAAGAAGAACTAAACCAATCATACTCATAAGATTGAGCGTATCTCCACAAAGCCAAAGTACAAGAAGTCCGCCCGTAACACCAAAAGGCACTGCCCACAAAACCGTTAATGGATGAACAAAAGAATTAAATTGAATTCCAAGAATCATATACGCCACCAAAAAACCAAACACAAGTGAACGCCACATGCTATCTATGGTTTGCGCCATCGCCTTGGCATTCCCTAACTGAACAGAACGATAACTTGGTGGGAGTTCCATTTCTTCCCGAACATCTTCAGCGATCTGTTTGCATCGAGCAATGGATTCACCCTGCGAAACACCCGGGCTCATGTTGGCAGTAATTTCTATCTTTCGCAAATGATTATAACGGTTAATCAACGGCAGGGTCGAAACAGTTCTATGCTGACTAAGATCATTGATGGGAATGGTTGGCGGATTAACTCCTGCAGTTAAAGGAATTTCTTGCCTGATGTGTAAATGGCTTAAAAGATCTGGCGTATCACGCTGATTCTCCAAAAGCCTCATCCGAACATCATATCGTTTATCTTCATCAGTAAATCGACCATTGCGCACACCACCAAAAGCTACATTCAAAAGAAATGCAAGTTTCTTTATGGGTACATTCATCTCTGATGCTTTATCACGATCGGGAAAAAGCTGTTCTTCAGGCATACCAGGGCGGTAGTCTGAATTAACATCAGCAACGACACCGCTTTCAATCATGCGGAGACGAACTTTTTCGGCATAATCAACGACCGTTTTCCAATCGGGACCCTGGATTGCAAAATCGATGGGGAAACCCCTAGTGGGAGTAAATCCCTGTGTAGAAAGATCTAAAACAATTGGCCTGACCCCCGCAAGGCCGGACAACCTTTTCCTTACATCTTGAATGATTTGAGTTTGAGTCAAAGTTCGATCCGTAGAGGAAACTAATCTGATAAAAACAACGCCTTCAGAAATGAGCATTCCGGGACGGATAGAAATCGAGGAAAACATGGAAGCAATTATCTCTGAATCCAAGACAGGATCCTTCAAATTAATAAGAACATTTTCACATTTAGCAATCATTTCCTCAACATAATCAATGCTTACCCCAACCGGACAAATCAAACTTATAACAAAACGATTTTGATCCTCGCTAGGAACAAGTTCTGTTCCAATGGGCTTGATTACAATTGCTGGGACGCCGAATTTAGCACTAACCCAAGAAGGAAGGGGGATTTTCAAGCCTGTAACTAAAAAACCAAGTGAACAGGCAAAGCTAAAAGCTATGGGAAGAATGACGACCGGATAATCAACAGCAAATCGAAGAACCCTCTTGTAAACGAACTCCATAAAGCTCATCAACCAATGAGTAGGCAAAACCAAAAGTGGATAAACAACATATTTGTCTGCACCCCACCATGTGTATCTGAAGAGATTAATTGGCAAAGATATGGCACCTCGCATCGTGGGCGGTTTAAGTAAAACCTCTTTATGAAGCTTTAAAAACAAAGAGGAAAGCATAGGTGTAATTGTCAACGAAACAACCAGAGAAATTAAAACTGCAACCGTAACAGTAATACCAAACTGAAAGAAAAACTGTCCGACCACGCCCTGCATAAATGCAACAGGAATAAAAATTGCTACGATTGAAAGTGTAGAGGCCAACGCAGCAAACGAAATTTCATTAGATCCATTAAAAGCTGCTTGAAACCGGGTTTCCCCATTCTCCATGCGCCTGTAAATGTTTTCGAGAACCAAAATAGCATCATCCACCACCACCCCTACAGAAAGCGAAAGTCCAAGAAGCGTCATAAAATTTAAAGTAAACCCAAGATACTTCATGACAACAAATGTTCCCATGATGGAAACCGGGATCGATACACAAACATTCAAGGTGGAACTCATAGACCCTAAAAACATCAACGCAACTAATGCGGTAAGCACAACCCCCATGACAAGTGAATGTTTAACTTCCTCGATATCATCTTTGATAAACAATGAGAAATCGGTTGATATGCCTATCTCAACACCCTCGGGAGCAAGGGCCCGCAAAATTGGCAGCCTTCGCTTCACTTCTTCGCAAACTTGAACAACATTAGCCCCTGTTGCTCGCATTACGCCAACGCCAACGGTTGTTTCCTTATTGAATCTCGCAAAAGACCTTCGGTCAGTCATGCCATCTTCAATGATTGCAACATCGCCCAGCGTAATAATCGATCCATCCGGTTTTGAAATAACTGGCAAACTAGAAAACTCTTTAGGGGTCTTCGCTTCGCCCATTAGCCTTACATTGATTTCGCGTTTATCTGATTTTAGATACCCTGCAGGCTTCTCGACATGCTCTGCCTGCAGCGCACGAAAAACATCCAAGGCATCAATATGAAAAGCCTCTAGTTTTTCCTGATCGATCCAAATGCGCATGTTGCGGGGGCGCAAACCACCATACATCACTCCACCACAACCCGGAATCGTTTGAATCTGCTGCTTAAGAATATCATTTACAAAGCGATTGATTTCAGGAAGAGGCTTCTGCCCATGAATACCCAGCCAAATAATAGGAAACTTATTGAAATTAACTTTCGAAATAACAGGTGGGTCTATATCTGTGGGCAATCTGTTCATAGCAGAAGCTACAGCATTTTGCACATCCTGCATCGCTGCATCAATATTTCTTTCAAGCCGAAAAAACACCGTGGTTACGGCAGACCCCTGCAAACTTTGAGACTGGATGTAATCTATACCTTCAACGCTTGAAACAGCATCCTCAATAATATCTGTAACATCATAATCCATTGTCTCTGGTGAAGCAGATTCTCTCGTGGTGTTAATACTAACAACCGGAAAATCAAGCTCAGGCAATTGACTGATCCCCAAACCACGATAAGCAATAGCACCAAAAACCACGAGTGCGGCACTAATCATAACTGCGAAAACAGGGTTTTTAATACTTAAATCAGAAAGGGTCATTATCCACCAAACAGGTAATGGTTATTTACTTTTAGCTTCCTTAAACTTTTTCAACAGCTCTTCTTCCATCTCCTTTGGCACATCCACGGGAGTACCTTCTTCAAGGGCATCAGCGCCTTTGCGAACAATCCAATCGCCCTCCCCCGCGCCTTCCAAGACTTCGACAACTCCCGGCTTTCTTAAACCAAGTTGCAATGTTCTTGGCTTTGCAATCCACTCAATGGATCCATCAGCAGTAGTTCTGGGCATTGGTTGAAAAATTATAAATCCTTTTTCACTAGCGCGAACAGCTTCCTCAGGCACCACTAAGGCATCTTTTTTACCGGGAAGGTCGCATATGATTTTTGCTGTATATCCCGGTCTCAACTGCGACGAAAATGCGGATTGTTCAATCATTCCCTTACATTCAAACATGTGGGTGTCCGGGCTTGCAACCGAACTAATGAAAAACAATCGGGCAGTAAGGTTCTCCCTAGGCAAAGCACGAAGAGTAAATCGCATTTCATACCCAAAAGGCAATAAGGAAGAAGCATCTGCTGCGGAAATCGTAAGAGCATGAATAGGCGAAATCAAAGTGTTCGAGATCAAACATGCAGACCTAAAAAACTCCTCTCTATCTAATAAACTTCGCAAACCAGGTGCGGATTTTTCTGGAATGTATCCCACAAGTCGAATCCGACTTAAGTTGGCTATGGTTGCGATAACAGTCTTTTCTTCAAGATAACTTCCAACGGTAACCTTGCGCTGATTGATCTGGCCCGAATAAGGAGCTTTGACCTGAGAGCGATTAAAATTGTTTTCTGCCAGTTGCCTAGCTGCCTTTGCTTGTAAAACTTCAGCTTCAGCAAGTTTGGAATTTCCGGCAGATCGAACCCTATCTTCTGCTGAACTACCAATTCCTGCGAGGCGAGTCAAACCTTCAAGATCACGACTTAAAACAAAAGCAGTCTCAGCTTTTTTTTCCATAGCGAGGGCGGAATCATAGTTAGCCTTATGTCTCTTCTGATCAATCCGAATCAATAGTGAATCGCGATCCACCCATTGGCCTTCACGAAATAAAACATCATCAACGACGCCGCTAACACCTGCAGCAATATCAGTCTGCCCTTCAGCCTCAAGGTGCCCCACGGTTTCCATGGTAGCTTGAAAAGGTTGCTTTTGGATTTTATAGAGTTCAATTTTGCGTTTGAGCTTCATTTGGGAAGGACGAACTTCGGAACCACCCTTAGGAGCTTCCAGGCCTCGCTTTGAACAGCCAGAAAATAAAATTACAAAGAGCGATAAAACCCCAAAGGCACGGAAATAGGAAACACAAGGAAAGTACTTACAAAGAAACATCAGAAAGAATCTCCGTTGTACAAAGCTATTGAAAGCCAAGGCTATTGAAAGCAACCGTGGTAGGTGATAAAGTATTGACTGACCGGTCAGTTCTATTCTAAATTGATTTTAAACACTAGTCAATCATCTAGTTGCAAGGTTTTCGAAATGAGTATAAATTCTGCCTCACCCCAAGAGAAAATCTTAGCCGCTGCAGAGGTTATGTTTGCTTCTAAACGATTCCACGAAGTCCTCATGGAAGATATTGCCATTGGAGCAGGGGTAGGGAAAGGCACCATTTATCGCTATTTTAAAAACAAAGAAGAACTCTATGCCGCGCTTCTTAAAGATGCTTCCACTGAACTTATGAAACTCATCGAAAATGCGGTTGAAACCGAGGTTTCCTGCAAAAACAAGCTTGTCGTTATTCTCGAAACATCCATCAATCTTTTTGATGCAAGGCCCCATTTGTTTGACCTGATTCTTCATGCAGAAGCCTTTCAACGAACTTCGGTAGAATTTCCTTGGCAAGAAACCCGCTGGAATGTAATCCAACTCGTGGAATCGTTATTTAAACAAGCAGAAGATCAAAAAGAATTCATCATCCAAAACCCAAAGGAATCTTCTCTCCTCCTTTTAGGCGGACTCCGAGCTATCATAAGATTTGGCCATAAACCCAGAGAAAAAGAGCTTTGTAATCAAATCGTACATCATTTCCTTAACGGCTTTTCAAAATCTCTTCCACCACCAACTTAAATCAACTTAAGATTAAACAGCAAATAGCTTTATGTCTATTATCTAGATTTATTACCAGCCTCATTTCTTCTCAATCTTCATGAAGCATTCTTAAATTTGTATAACAAACAATCTAAGGCTTTCCAGAATACTGGGAACACATTATTCAACTATGGTCCGATCACCAGGCTGAATCTCCAATGAAAAACAACAACATCAAAGTGTTCAGCGGTCGAGCCAACTTAGCCTTAGCTGAAAAGATTGCTTTTCATCTTAATGACACCCTAGGAAAGATAACCCTTACCGATTTTCCCGATGGCGAAAATTATGTGCGCATCGATGAAGATGTTCGAGGGAGAGATATTTTTCTTGTTCAGCCCACCTGCCCTCCAGTCAATGAAAATTTAATGGAACTGCTCGTGATGCTCGACTGCTTTAAAAGAGCAAGTGCAGCCCGTATCACCGCGGTGATCCCCTATTATGGTTATGCCAGACAAGATCGCAAAGATGTAGGCAGGGTACCCATTACTGCGAAAATGGTTGCAGACATTATTACTGTAGCAGGGGCGAACCGAGTTCTTGCGTTAGATTTACACGCAGCACAGATTCAAGGTTTTTTCAATGTTCCCGTTGATCACCTTCATGCCAGCCCCGTTATTTGCGACTATGTTCGCAGCTTCAATGTGCCCCCCGATGAACTGGTCATTCTGAGCCCAGATGAAGGCAGCATTAAAAAAGCTCTGATGTATCAAAAGAAGCTAGGCGGCGGTATTGCGATTGTCGATAAACGAAGATCAAGCGCAACAGAAACCAATCAAGCAAATCTAATCGGCTGTTCCATGGATGGAAAAGTTGCTGTGATATTCGATGATATGATTTCCACTGCAGGCACGGTGGTTGGTGCAGCCCATGTTGCAAAGCTAAATGGGGCAAGAGAAGTTTATGTTTGCGCAACCCATGGGGTATTTTGCGGCCCAGCAATAGAAAGGCTAAACGGAGCCCCAATTAAAGAAATAATTGTAACCGATACGATTCCGCTGCCTCCCGACAAACAACTTCCCAATGTCAAGATATTATCCGCAGCACCTTTACTTGCAGATGCAATTCGAAGAATACATTTGAATGAGTCTGTAAGCAAGCTATTCGAATAATCGTAACTCGAATCAAGGTGAAGAGCTTTTTGGTTTGATAAACAATCCTGCAATGCGTTCAAAAAGCCTAGTGCCAGTCTGCCTTCTAACAATTTCATCTGCAACCGTACCAAGAAGGAGCGCAAACCCGATAACGGTAAATTCTAGGTCGCTGGGAATGCCTGCAAAAATAACAAAGCTGCGCAACAATGGAAGAATTGCTGTTCCTAAAAGAATGCCAATCACCATACCTTCTCCACCTCGCAAACTAAATCCACCAAGCACCGCCCCCGTAATTGCATATAGCTCAAACCAACTTCCTGCGTTGGAAGGAGATGCCGAACGAACCTTTAAAAGAAACAAAATCCCACCAAGGCCAGCAAGTGTGGAACACAATATATAAGCGATTGTCTTATATTTATCAGTTCGAATTCCGGCATACTTGGCAGCCTGCTCATTAAAACCTAAAGCATAAAGGTATCGGCCAAAAACACTTTGATGCAAGAAAACTGTTGCGACAACGGCAAGAAAAAACAAAAGCACC